>CAZUQY010000348.1:0-3803 GCA_964622935.1 uncultured Bacteroidales bacterium
CTATTGAAAATGGGGGATTTAAATTACAATACAAGTTGGATGGTCAGATTATTGAAACCTATGCTGATTATGTATTTAGCACAACTTCTGTAAAAAATCTCGTAAATTCTTTTTCTGATATTCCCATTGAGGTCAGTAATGTTGCAAATGGGTTATTGCATAGGAATTTTATTACAGTTGGATTATTGCTTGATAAACTTTTGATTTCTAATCATACAAAAATACTCACTCATAATGATCTTATTCCTGATAATTGGATATATATGCAGGAGAAAGATGTTAGAATGGGTAGAATACAAATTTTTAACAATTGGAGTCCATATATGATCGCAGACGAAAACAAAGTGTGGATAGGACTTGAGTATTTTTGCGACCCTGATGATGAAATGTGGATGACGCAGGATGATACATTTATTAAAATGGCGATTGATGAACTTGAAAAAGTTGGCATAATTGTAAAAGCAGATATTATTGATACAACTATTATAAGGATGGAAGATACTTATCCGGTTTATTTTGGGGAATATGAGAACTTTGATGTTGTCAGAAATTATTTGGATAAAATGGAGAATTTATTTCTTATCGGAAGAAGTGGGATGCATCGTTATAATAATTCAGATCATTCGATGCTTACAGCCATTACAGCTGTTCAAAATATTGTTGATGGGCGAACAGACAAATCTAATATCTGGGAAGTAAATACTGAACAGGATTATCACGAAGAAAAAACTGATGAATCCCGATAAACAAGTTGGAAGTTCGGTACTTCGACATCTCGAAGGGGAACGTCTCTAATCACAGCACTCAAAGAAGTCTAAAACTGCATCGGTTTCGCTTTCCCAATAATCGTAATTATGTGATGCGTAATCAGGAAAATGGCCTTTAAGTTTCAGATTTGGATGATATTTTTTTATCGAATCAAACATCATCATACTTTGTTGAACAGGAGATACATTATCATCTTTCCCATGACCAATATATGTTGGTACCATATAATTCTGACAATCATATGCAAAACATTCCTTTTGCCATCTGTCCGGAAAATCAGAATAGTGTCCAATAAATGAATAGTATAAATATTCATCTTGCATACGAGTTATATCGAAATCGCCAGAAAGACTGGCAGCATTTTTAAATAAATCAGGTTTGTAATAGGCCATGAGTGTTGCTCCACGTCCTCCTGTTGATATCCCCGCAATATTGTTGTTCTGTCCGGGTAACAGTAACCCAAATTTTTCTTGTAAATTTGGTATTTGTGTATCTAACATCCAGGTTATAGTTGGATATTTTTGATAATCAGCAATGGTTTGAGAGTACATTTGTAAACAGTAATTTGTCTTTTTGTAATCAGGAATTATTAAAACATAACCTTTATCCAAAGCTTTATCACAAAAATTTGTTTTTAAACACCATTCATTAGCCGGAAGATTCCAACCATGAAGCAATAGAATAGTTCCTTTAATTTCAGTCTCAGCGGTAGGATATTTGATGTTGGTAGTTACTACAAAACAACAGTCATATTTATGATAAATAGTTGTGTCATTTAATCTGGGTATTTCGGGGATAGTATCGATTTCTTCTACTTGTTCATTGGTAATTCCTTTGCTTTTTATGTCATTGTTGCATGAATAAAAGCTTGATAGGATTAAAATCCAAATTAATAAATTAAGACCGTTAAATTTCATTATTTTTAAAAAAATTATTAGTATTATTGTCGCTAAATTAAAAAAATATTTTGTGAAAGATAAGAATAACATTCAAAAGATTGGATTGTTGACGGCAATTTCTTACGTAATTGCTAATATGGTCGGCACAGGTGTATTTACATCATTGGGATTTCAGCTAGCAGGTGGGGTAACGGATATGGCTGCAATAATGATATTGTGGTTGATGGGAGGAGTAATTGCATTTACTGGTGCTCAAGTTTATGGTGAACTTGGATCGGTTATGCCACGTTCAGGAGGCGAATATCATTTCTTGAGTGAATTATATCATCCTTCACTTGGTTTTATGTCAGGTTTTTTCTCGATGTTTGTTGGGTTTGCAGCACCAATAGCTCTTGCAGCAATGGCATTAGGTGCTTATTTCTCAAATGTTTATACAGGAATAGATCCAAGAATAGTTGCTGCTGGAGTAATAGTTCTAATTACTGTTGTACATGCAACAGGTGTTAGATCCGGTGGGATATTTCAGCTTGTTTTTACTGTCATAAAAATTGTACTGATTATAGGTTTTATTATTGCAGGATTGTTTTTTGCACCGGAACATCAGGAAATCACTCTTATTCCTACAAAAGTTTCTTGGAGTCAGATTATGAGTGCAGGATTTGCTGTTTCTTTGATTTATGTTTATTATTCATATTCAGGTTGGAATGCTTCCGCATATTTTGTTTCTGAAATGAAGAATCCATTGAAAAACTTACCAAGATCTTTAATTATTGGAACATTTATAGTTACTATAATGTACCTATTACTGAATTTTGTTTTTATATATGTAACGCCTGTTGCAAAACTCACCGGACAACTTGATGTGGGCGCAGTTGCAGCAAACGATATTTTTGGCCGCGAAGGTGGAGTTATTATGTCAGGACTTATTAGCTTATTGCTTATTTCGACAATTAGCTCAATGGTTTTTGCTGGACCTCGAGTTATTCAAGTTATAGGCGAAGATTATCCGGCTCTCCGCTTTATGAGTAGAAAAAGACCTAATGGAGTGCCGCTAACTGCAATATTAGTACAAAGTGTAATCAGTTTAGTGTTGTTATTTACCTCTACTTTTGAGGCATTGCTTACATATTTGGGATTTGTTATGAATGTTTTTGCGTTTATGACGATTCTTGGTGTTTTTGTTCATAGGAGAAAATATCCTGATATGGTAAGACCATATAAAACCAAAGGATATCCTGTAGTGCCAATAATATTCATGTTATTTGTTTTGTGGAATGTTTTTTATCTCTTTAAAGAAAAAACTACCGAAACTCTCATTGGTATTGGTACGCTTGCCTTTTCATTAATTATTTATTTTATCGTTAATTCAATTTCAAAGAAACAATCATATGAAGCTTAAAATGGCGTTTATTTTATTATCTCTTGTTGCAATGTTTTCGGTTAATTGCTCTGGAAATTTAACTGACAAAAAAGAAAGTAAAGAAGATAAGAAAGATCAAGTTGTAGTGAAGGAACTACAACCAATTGATACATTTTCATATCAGGGTTATAATACTGTTGCCAGAATATTAGCAGGTAAAATGCCTGATGATACCGTTTTTTTATCAGATATTGTTGCAAGTTCTGCTTTCAAATCACATAAAAACACTTTTAATAGCGTTTGGGATGCTCATAAAGATAATCTAGATGTTATCACAGACTGGAGTAAACAAAACATAACAAGTCAAGATACTGTTTTTTATCCTTTTGGTGGTCCTGATTTTAATTATTTGGATGCGTTCTTTCCTGATTCAAAGTTATGTATGTTGATTGGACTTGAAAAAGGTGGAGTTATCCCTTTTTCTGATAAAAAATCTATTAGTAATGCTTCTGTAATTTTAAATATGGTTAATAGCTCTGTACAGTCAAACCTGAATTGGAGTTTCTTTAGGACTATTAGTATGAGAAAAGATTTAGCAGGATATTTGGAAGGAACTTTGCCTATAATTATGATGTTTATGTCTCGTCATGATTATGATATAGTTAACATAAATCCAGTTTTTCTAAATAATCAAGGTTTATTTGAATATACTGATAAAGACAATATATACTCATATACACTGCAAAAAGATTTTAGTAATTCCTATGAAATAATTT
>CAZUQY010000349.1:0-3788 GCA_964622935.1 uncultured Bacteroidales bacterium
ACAGAACAAAGCTATCTTGATAGGGGATACAAGCTTGTTGTTAAGCATAGCGATTCTATAGTTGAAGGAGTGCCGTTAGTCTCTCCAGTAATTGACCTTGATTATAATACTTTTTATATTGTTTTGGTTCAATTAGATGGTTGTAAATATTGCGAATATGAGCTTCAATTTGTTGATGATAATGATTATTTGTTGACACTAGATTACAAATTTGTGATGGAAAATGGATTGAAACAAGGTCTTTATAAATTTCAAAACGAATCTAATAAAACGGGTAAATACGTTGTTTTTTTGGATTCTGAACTTCCATATTTTGCTAGTATCTTTGTATTTAAAAAGTAATCCTCATTTTTGTTTATTTTGTGAAAAAACTTTTATATTTTTAAATAAAAAAGTTATGGACTATGGTTTCAAGTTTTATTTGGCTGTTGCCCCTTTAATTCTTCTAAATTTTTCTCTTGTAATTTGGTCTGCTATAGACTGGAGTAAAAGAAAAAAATTCAAACTATTAAAAAAGAATGTCTGGCTGATCTTGATATTTTTTGTTCAGTTTATTGGCCCAGCATTTTATTTAATTGCAGGAAGGGATGTAGATAATGATTAATTGTCAAGATCTAACAAAATATTATAAGGGTGAAGACTCTCCAGCCATTGAAAATATTTGTTTGAATGTTGAAGAGAAGACTGTTTTTGGTTTTTTAGGTCCAAATGGTGCTGGCAAAACCACTACAATTAAAATTTTGACAGGTCTTATGTCTGCTGATAGTGGAGTTGTTACTATTGACGGTAAAATAATGTCTGTACAAAATGTTAAGGTGAGATCTGCTATAGGGTATCTTGGGCAAGACCATAATATGTATCCATGGATGAAGTGCCGCGAATTGCTTTTGTTTGTCGGAAAAATATTTAATCTGAGTGCAAAAGAATCAAAAAAACGTGCAGATGAGCTATTGCAAATGTCAGGATTAACCGAGGCGAAAAATAAAAAAGTATCTTCTCTTTCAGGCGGAATGAAACAACGCCTTGGTATTGCACAGGCAATGATGGGAAATCCAAAAGTGCTTTTTCTTGATGAGCCTACTTCTGCACTTGACCCTATAGGACGCAAAGAAGTGCTGGATTTTATTCTCGAAATTAAAAAGAGCTGTACTGTTTTTATGTCAACACATATATTAGCGGATGTTGAGCGTGTGTGCGATCATATTGCAATTATTGATAAGGGTAAAATTGTCGCAATGGAAGAAATAGGTACGCTAAGAGAAAAATTTTCTCAAAAAATTATTGAAATAGAAACTGTAAATCAAAATGAACTAGAAAAGCTAACAAAGATTATCGAAGTTGAGAGTAATTCTTTTGAAGTTCTTAAATCGGAACAAAATGTCTTAACTGTTTATCCTCAAAATCTCGACCAATGTAAAAAAATGTTTCTGGAAACAATATTAAAAAATAACATAGAGATTAATAGATTTGAGTTTGTGAAACCAAGCCTTGAAGATGTTTTTGTTAAACTAATTGAAACAAATGAAAAACAATAGTTTATATATTACTTTATTATTTAAGGAACTGAAAGAACAATTTTTAAGTTCTAAGTTAATTATATTTGTAGTTGTGTTTTTGTTTTTTGGATTAATGTCACCAATATCTGCTATGTTTATGCCAGATATTATGGCTGAAGTTTCAAAATCACAAAATATTGTTATAGAATTGCCTCAGCCAACATGGATTGATGCCGTTGGACAGTATATCAAGAATCTTACTCAGATGAGTTCATTTATTCTCATTATTATTTATATGGGAATTATTTCTCGTGAAAAGGAAACAGGTACAATTGTTTTTCTTATTGTAAAACCTGTTCCAAAAAGCACTTTTATTATTGCAAAATATAGTGCAGTTTCTATTGCAGCATTGATTGGTATGACAATTGCTTGGTTAGCTTCATCGTTTTATACTTTTTTGTTTTTCGAAAATTTTAATTTTGCTGCATTCTCTTTGATAAATCTGATGATGTTAGTGTATGTAATGGTTGTACTTTATGTTACAGTATTTTTTAGTTCTGTTTTTAAATCACAGATTTTTGCCGGAATAATGTCTTTTGTTGTCTATTTATTATTTAATGTATTAGCACAGATTGATAGCTTGTCAAAGATTCTACCTGGAGGTATAATTGAAGAAACCCAAAATGTATTAATTTCTGCGAAAGTTAATTGGTCAGTTTTTATTGGCTCATTGGTTATAATGCTTGTTTGTGTTGTTTCTTCAACAATAATTTTCAGAAAATGGGAACCTTAGAGTGAGATAATTGTTATAGCTTTAAATTCTAAAGAAATTATGGAGTCTAAAGCAAAAACAGTAGAAGAATATTTGGATAACTTACTCGAAGACAAAAAGGAATCGATAAAAAAACTCAGAAAGACAATTTTAGAAAACATACCTCAAGGTTTCGAAGAAACAATGTCATATGGTATGCCTAGTTTTGTTGTTCCACATTCTATTTATCCAGAAGGGTATCATTGTAATCCTTTACAGGCTTTACCTTTTCTTAGTTACGATTTAAAGAAAAATGGCATTAATATTTATCATATCGGTATGTATGCAGATAAATCTATTATGGATTGGTTTCTCGATGAATATCCACATTATGTTTTTACAAAACCTAATATTGGGAAAAATTATATCAGGTTTAAAAGTCCCGATCAAATTCCTTATGAATTAATTGCTGAACTTGTTAGTAAAGTATCTGTTCAAGATTGGATAGAATTGTATGAAAGTGTTTACGTCAATAAAGTTATTTAATATATCCTAAATTATTTCCTCTGAATTAATGAGAATCTTTGATTGATTTCAAAAAAAAATCTAAAATCAAGAAGGTATTAGAAAAAAAACATTAATTTTATAGCTATTAAATCAAATTGATAATTATGAAATATCTTTATTTAGCTGCAATCTTAGCTGGCTTGGGAATAGTTGTTTATTTTTACGGCTTTAATTTCGACAATATGTCGGAAGAAATGCTTGTTTCATCAGTATTATACTGGTATGTGCCTTTAACATTTGGCTTATATGGTTTGGCTGCTTATAGAGTACGGAATTCTGCTGAAAACAATCAAGGAAATGCATTGAAACGTATTTTTTCTGGAAAGGACGCTAAGTTAACAGCTATAGGAGTTGTATTGCTTGCAATAAGTGGGATATTTGGATTTCTATTCTTTCTGATTCCTCTTTTGATTTTTAAAACTAAAAGCAAGCTTTACGATTTTATGGTAGCCTTCTTTGGTGCTGCTCTATGGCTTGGCGGATTATGGGTGTTTTTCTTCTTACTTTGGGATTCCTTATAAATTTAATATCTAAGTTAGTTTTGTTGATGGGTAAAATGATAAGGATTTTAAAACATACTCTCGATAAGATTGTAATTTAATGTAATATGAAAATTGAAGATTTTAAACTTGAAAGATATTTTGCAAAATATGAATTCAATACAAAGTATTTAATTTCAAGTTCAGATTGTGATGGCTATAGCTTAGAACATATTCTGAAATGTGCAAATAAAACTGAACTTGAATTGTGGAATAATCTTAAATTTGGATATACAGAGTCGGCAGGATCCGATTTCTTGCGAAAATCAATTTCAAATCAATACTCCAATATCAAAACTGACGAAATCTTGGTTATGTCCCCTGGCGAAGCAAATTTTATTTTGATGAACGTGTTACTGGAAAGAGGAGATGAAGTAATTTGTATGGCTCCTGCATACCAATCATTGTATCAGGTTGCAATGAGTCCTGGTGCAG
>CAZUQY010000350.1:0-3760 GCA_964622935.1 uncultured Bacteroidales bacterium
TTTTACTAATTTCCAGTTTAGTTGTAGCTTTTGGATTATGGCACTTTATGGGCAATGATATCGAATATTCAATTCGACATGCACTATTTCAGGTTGTTTCAATAGTAACTACCACAGGATATGTAACCGTTGACTATCTCACATGGGTACCAAAAGGATTTTGGGTTATTATTCTAATGTTAATGTTCGTGGGAGGGTCTTCCGGATCAACAGGAGGAGGTATAAAAGTAGTAAGAATACATATTCTGTTCAGAAACTCTTACATGGAATTTAAAAGGTTAATTCACCCACATGCTGTTTTACCGGTCAGGTATAATAAAACCTCACTTCCACAAACAACAATAAATAATGTTTTAGCTTTCGCGATTCTATATATTATGATAATAGCCTTTGGGACACTTGTTATGTCTCTCACCGGGCTTGAACTGGGGACTGCATTTGGAGCGGTTGCTACAAGTCTTGGAAATATTGGCCCTGGGATCGGTGATGTTGGACCTGCATCAAATTTTGCAAACATCAGCATTTTTGGAAAATGGTTCCTAGGCTTACTAATGCTAATGGGAAGACTTGAACTATTTACGGTAATAATTATTTTTACCAAATATTTTTGGAAAAGATAAGTTCAAAATGAAATCAAAAGAAATTTTATTTGTGATATTTATTTTTGCTGCAACGTCAATTACTGCACAAAAGAGCTTTTTCTTTGAGCTTGGTGGAACTGGAGGCATTGCATCAATTAATCACGAGAATATTTTTTATGACAAGGAAAGTTTCGACATCTCATATAGAGTAGGATTTAGTTTTGCTCCTGTTGACAAGAACAATGGAGTAGTCTTAATATTTCCTGTAGTTTTAAATGGTATAATAGGTAAAACCAAACACAAAATAGAATTTGGAATTGGACAATCTATCTCCATAACAACAAAGGGTCAACCTTTTATTATGGGAAATGCAATTGGAGGATATAGATACTCTCCTTTAGACAAGAATTACTATTTGAGACTAAGCTACACGCCAATAATTTCATACATAGTTGATTTTCAGTGGCAACATTGGGCTGGAGTAAGTTTTGGATATAAGTTTTAACTAATGAAGAAAAGAACTTTAATATATATTTTAATATCAATCTTGTTTTTCTCTTGTGACAAGTATGAATATTTCGCTGGAGACAACTACTATTCCGATAGTTTTGAAACATACTTCACATATGAGGACTTGATGTCTTCAGAGGATAAATTCTATAGTCAAATAACATATGAAGAAAATTACATAATTCCAGACACATCAATTGTTCACAGTGGAACAAAATCCATGAAGTTTTATGGAGTTGGTACAGAAAATGACAATTTATGTAAATGTTCATATGCGCACCACCATCTATCATTTTGGGAAGGCGAAACCATTGTTGTTTCTGCATGGTATTTTATTGACTCCGAAGAAGATCTGCCTTGGCTTTTCATTATGGATCTAGAAGAAAGGGCATCAATTGGAGCAGGTCCAGGAATTCGTCCATATATTTCTAAGAACAATTCATTTGGAATAAATTTTAAATACAATCAACCAAATTTCGAACAAGACACTTCGAATCAGTTGTTAGTTCCTCGAAAACAGTGGTTTAAACTGAGCATGGAAGTTTTTCTATCACAAAAAAAAGATGGTTGGATAAAGTTAAAGCAAAATGACACTTTGGTTTTACATTTAACGGATATACAAACTTTGCCTAAAGACATATTATATTTCCAACAAGGGACAAAAGGAATGTACAATTCTGTCGAATTTGGGATAACTGCGAATCCTACAGATAAGGATCTAATATTATATGTTGATGATGTAGAGGTCTACAAAGAAGACTAAAATCTAGTTAAGAGCAATATTGTTTAAATTTGATTTGATTTTTTAAAATAAACAGTTAATATTGTGAATAAAACTATGAGATTTGAAACTACTCATATAAAATCCGTAAGGAGTAATGTTAATACAAAAATTATTTTTGGTTTTATATTTGCATTTTTAATCATCTCTTGTAAACAAGAAATTGAGTCTAAATATTTTGACACATTTTTGTTTGAACCTTGTATGATTGTTAATATTGAACAAGACAATACAATTGAAGGCAAATACATTAAAGTACAGTCTATAAATAAACAAGATTCAACATATCTTATAAAAGCAAATTTTCCTGAAAATTTTTATATTACAAAATCTAATTGTAAAAATTGGGTATTAGGTGTTGGTAGTAACAAACCTTATTATGATGCAGGGGTTGAAAATTTATGGGAAATTATTGATGTAAATATTAAAACCAAATCAATTGTAATTGAAAGCAGTATACGAGGAAACAGCATACCAAAAGTAAATCAAAGACTTGTCTTTTGGAACACATGCCCGTCAGGATTTTGTAATTATTTAGAAAAACCTATTTTAGCACCCGAAGATTGGGTAGGTTTTAATGGAAATGAATTCTATTTTGGTGCAATAGAGTACGATAGTTTGTTGCAGCATTATTATATGATTTTTAATGAAGCTTCTAAATCTGAAATACATATATATGCTGCTTATTCAGATAATCTTGTAGATTGGTATCCAGCAAATAATGGCGAGCATATTTTTAGTCCATCAGATTTTAAGAATACGACTTGGGCTGGAAGTGACATAAGCGGAAAATACTCTCAGACACCATATTCTTCTGATTTAATAAAACACGAGAATAAATGGTATTTGTTTTTTTATGGTTTTAACAAGGAAGGGAAAAGACAAATAGGCGTAGCTGTTTCTGACAGTACAATTTTAGGCCCTTACAAAATCTTTGAAGAACCTGTTATATCTAATGGAGGATTGCTGTCGTGGGATGAATATGCTTGCCTTTCCGCCAGAGTAGCGAAATATAAAGATGGGTTTATTATGTTTTATAATGCACTAAATCGAAGAGGTCATGAGAAACTCGGACTTGCTACATCTAATGATTTAATTCATTGGGAAAAATACAACAAAAATCCCGTTCTTTCTCAAAATACAGGATGGCGTAGTTCTAAAAAAGTGGCAGAACCAAATTATATTGAAATTAGAAATGATAGTATTTTTATAATTGTATTGGGAGCTAAAGATTTTAAAGACGATTTATGGACTAGGTATATAAGCAAAAGATCATATATGGATAGACCTGGAAATGTAGATGACAATCAATATGGTTTTTATTTATCAATTGATGGAGGTAAAAAATTTATAGCCCATAAAAACAACCCGATTTTTGTTAATGATTATTCAAATATTTATGAGGATGGGCATTTAGGTGGTGGCTTTAAACTTATTAAAACTGACACATCAGATTTTGTAATTTATCAAGCAAAAACCGCATACAATAACATGGGGTATAACATTATGGTTAGAGAACGTAAAAAACAAAAAGCAATAAACTAAATAAGTCGTTGCTTATAAATGTTTTAACCAGAGAACACTATGTTTTAGTTCACAATTCAGGCTCAACGCTACCCATACGAATAACATCAGGCTCATCACCTGTACAATCAATAACAGTAGATGCAACATTGCCTCCATATCCACCATCAATAACAACATCAACTAAATTTTGATAATCTTCATAAATCAATTCAGGATCAGTAGTATATTCAATAATATCATCATCAGCTTTTAGTGAAGTTGTCAATATTGGATTACCTAAGGCATTTACAATTTCTCTAATAATATTATTGTCAGGAATTCTAATTCCTATTGTTTTACGATTTGTCTTTAGAATCTTGGG
>CAZUQY010000351.1:0-3739 GCA_964622935.1 uncultured Bacteroidales bacterium
GTTCTGCCCGAACGTTTACAGGCGAATTTCCACATTACATATAGGTGTTGTTAGCAACTGAGCGTTCTAAAGATTAAAAAAGTTGTCTTAATAAATCATAAAGAAAAGTTCCAATTATCCCGATAGTAATAATATAAAAGAAACTGCGATGAATTGTGGATGAATCTTTAGTTGATTTAAATTGAATTTTAGGATATAGCCACCTTGAATAATGAAAAAGAATGCGAAGAATAAAAAGGCTTAGAAAGAAAACATAAACAAATACAGCACTCTGTAAGAAACTACTTGAAAATAGTTCATTAATTGATGAAGCAAGTTTAAAGCAAACCCAAAAACCTAACGGTATGCCAATAATCCAAACAACAAAGTCATAAATACTATTTTTATGTATCCCAGGGAATGTAGATGAACGCTTTCCAAAGAACTTATCAATTTCACTATACACACCATTAACCCAAGTATTGTCAAACCCTTCTACGCAAAATGTAGATCTGTTTGGAGTTTTTTCACTAGGAGCAAATGAAAAATCAAAAACTTTAGGTTTGCTAAAATCTATAAATATATCAAAGCGATTTCTTGGGATATAATTAAAATTGGATTTGTAAAGTAACTCGCTATTAACATATATCGATTTTATTTGCTCTGGAAAGGACAACGATTCAAAAACTTCATTAATTGAACCGAAAAGTTCTTCGCCATCTTGCCCATTAATAGTTAGCTTAAGTGTTGAACAGCTTCTCAGATCTTCAATTGACTTTTCCAAACTTTCTGCTAGTACAATTGTCTCAATATGGTTGCATTCAATATCACATGCTGAGTTTGCTCTTTCTTGCAGTATTAAGAAAAATTTCTGCAAATCATTTTTATCTATAGATAATGCATCTATCGGTTTACATAGTCTATTATTAACAATTGTCTCTGCCATATTATGTTTTATTTTTGGTTTGGATTGAAGTGTGCACTTTGCTTTGTTGCTAACGGTTGCGGCTATGTGTTGTGCGGGAGTTCAAAGCAATAATTTTTCAAAGTTCCCACAAGCCAAATTTACTAATTGCAATTTGTTTTAGCAAGGATAATTTTGACAAATTTTTTCACAACGACAAATCTAAATTTGGCGTTTGTTCTTTGGTGCGATGCTTTTTCATTAACCCACTTGCCCCGCATGACATATAGGTGTTGTTAGCGTTTCGTGCTTTCTTTTCCAGTCAGTTCATATTACTGTAATTTTGTTTCTCATTTTTTATTTTCCTATTTTTGCCACATTGATAATACCATAAAAATATGGAAAATAAAAATTGTTGCGGTGAACGGACAGTTTATTCTAAAAAATTGGGGACTTGCCGCACCTGCATTATTTCATCTATTTTTCTTACAACATTATCTTGGTCTGCGTATTTTATTATCAGGCAATATTCATTTCCATTCTGGCTACAAATGATTATTTTATTTTTTAGCTGTCTTTTTTCTTTACTTATGTTTTCTCATGTGATTGCTTTTTTCTTAAAAAGAAAATAACATTTTTCAATGTTGCCAATAATGCTTTATTATTTTATTTGATAGCCAATTTTAATTCCAAATACTCCATTCGGGGTAATTTTGCTTCCTTCTTTCGGTGGTTGTTGCGGACCAATGTGTCCAATCGGCATCCATTCGCCAATTGTCGGATATGAGGTAAATTCTGTAATAACATACCTAATTCCAAGCCCGAAATAAATATCAAATAATAGTTTTGGGTTTTTAAAGATATATTGATAGCCAATTTTTAAATTGCTGCTAAATGCGTATTTTTTCATTCCAACATTGTCAAGATAGCTGTCTAATGCATATCGCTCTCCTGTAACACTGTCTGTAGCCCAATTTTGAGAAAACCTTTGGGATGAATTATATTGAACAAAAATAAAGTGTAATTCAGGAGCTAAATACCATCCTTTTTTTTTGCCAAAGTAGTTTCTTTGTTCAATTCTTATTCTATGCCCTCTGTTGTCAGGCTGTCCCTGTGTCAATCCGATTCCAGGAAGTATCATTCCGTATTCAATTTGAAATGATTTTTGCGGCTTATAAGAAAACTCTCCTGCAAATTGTAAAGCGGAATAACCAATTAGCGAAGTTGGTGTCCACTTAAATAAAAATTTATTTTTTTTGATTATCGTAGTGTCACTTTGCCCGTAACAAAGTGCTACAATACACATTAAAAATATTATGTTGAAAATTACTTTCATTGTTATAGTATTCCCGTCAATTTTAGATTTAATGAACATAATACTAAAAAAAGATTTTTGATACTCCCCAAATTATTAATCCGATAATACCTAGTAATATGATTGCCGATAGTATTTGGCATGGAATACATTTTTTGATTTTTTGATTTTCCATTTCTTTAAAATTAATTATTACCAACAGGTAATTTTTTTAATTACCCATGCAAACGCAACACAAATCCATTTAACAACAGTAGCCCAAGCAATACAAACCCATGATGAAACCCAATACCATGCAACACAAACAATATGGGTTACCCAATACCAAGCTACACATACAAGATTTGTCACCCAATACCACGCTACGCACACCAGATGAGAAACCCAATACCAACCCTTACATACCCAATTGGAAATCCAAACCAAAGCATTACAAGCCCAAGAACATGGCCACCATGTACAACAAGAGTTGTACCCTTGGTCTGCCCACTGTGAACATGCATTGTAACCTTGGTCTTGGTATTGAGAGCAAGCGTTGTATCCTTGGTCTTGATATTGAGAACATGCATTATAACCTTGGTCTTGATATTGAGAACAGGCATTGTAACCATTATCTCTATATTCGAGACATTGTTGAATTGTCTGCTGTGCCCATTGAGTACACTGTTGCTCCCAAACAATAGTCCAATTACAAATTATGTTTAGAATATTGACAAAGATATTCCATAGCCAAATCAGCCCGCATATTAAACCTGTAACAAGTGCCAATAGTACTACTCCAAGCAGCAATACAATTTCTGCAACGGGTACTAAAACACCAATTAATATATCTAAAATAGCCCCGATTATTGCTGGGATAATACCACAATTATATTGAAAACCGCTAGTATTCTTAACTAAATCAGGGCAATCAGTTATAAGTTGATTTAAAGCATTTTGATTGTATGTTGGAGGTTTTGTAGAGCAGTCACATATTTTTTCCCGGAGTGCATTACAATATTTGTTAAATTTTTCCTCTTGTGCATAAGCTGCAATTTCCATTGGATTATTGAAATAAGCATCATTCCAATTACCGTATTTTATCAAATTCTTAATCCAGCAGCTCAAGTAATAAATCATAAAGAGCCTAATAAAACCAACACCTCCAATGCCAATGTCTGTATATTGAAGAACATGAAATCCTTCGTGAACAATTGTACTAAGTCCTGCACAACTGCAAGGATTAAAATTATTGTCGAAATAAATATGAATTTGAGTGAAATCGTAGTTTCCAGGTAAAGTAATTGCACTCGCCTGGGAAGAAGGTATAAACCATGGAAGTCTATTGTAAAAGTGAACATTATTCCAGTTAACTGTCGGATAAATTGTTTTTAGCAATCGTAAAACACAATCTGGTTTTTCAATCTCTTCCGGTTTAAACCAATTGTAGAAGTTGCTTAATATCTCTTTTAGTTTATTACATAGGTTCATAATGGGAATGATTTAAAAATCATTTTGCCAAGATACAATGTTTCTTGGGTTTAGAAAAATATTTAATGTAA
>CAZUQY010000352.1:0-3736 GCA_964622935.1 uncultured Bacteroidales bacterium
GAATAAAATTAAAGAGACTTTATCCGTCAATTAACGATTAACTTAACACTAGCTAATGAGAATAACTTCGATTTAATAATCGTTTTTTATCCGCAAAAAGGAGAAGTGAAAAAAGGTAAATATGATTTTGCTTCTGAATTAATCGATTTTGCAAACAATAATGGGATAAGTAACTTAAATCTTTTAGATTATTATATTAATATTGAAGGACTAAATAAGAACAGTGTATCTGAATATTATTGGAAAATCGATGGTCATCATAACTCAAAGGGTTATGAATTATTTGCCAATGGAGTAATATGGGAATTAGAAAAGATATACTCATTAGAGCAAAATGATAGCATAGAGATTAGATGATTTTCCCTCTTTATATTTTAGATAAAGTTTCAGGATTAGAATGGCTATTATCACCATAATCAACTTCGACTTCTGTAATTCCGTTATTTCCCATCATTATTTTTATTGGGAATCCTTGCAAAAGTGTGCTAAGCTCAAGCCCTGCCTTATGTCCAATTTTTATTTTCATTATCTTTACGCCGTTTTTTTTGCCTGCTTCTATAAGGTTTTTTGCTGCATCAACTTGTTTTTCTGTTGTAAGTTCAGGACTAAGTGCTTTATAAACTAACCATGGAATTGGATTTAGTATCCACCCATATTTCTTTAGTAAATCCATCGTTTTGTTTAACCCTTTATAGGTCGTCAAGTCATAGGTCTTTTCCATTTTTCTTAGTTTTAGTTAGTCTATTTTTAATGTTGCAATAACCGTGCAACGTGAAAATTAGTGACAAAGTGTCATATAGTAAATCGTAATTTTTATTAAAAAGTTACATCTGTATAACTATTTTATAGTTCTTAACGTATATTTGCTTGACAAACTGATTGTTATGGAAATTATTAATAGGGAAATAAGTTGGCTGCATTTTAATAGTAGGCTTTTACAGGAGGCCTCAAATTGTAAAGTGCCTTTGTTAGAAAGATTTAAATTTCTTGGGATTTATTCAAATAATCTTGATGAATTTTATAGAGTACGGGTAGCCTCAATTAATAGACTAATAGATTTTAATCGTAAAAAATATCCTGAAAAAGTTTTTGATTCTGAGAATTTGATGAAAGAGATTGTTAATATTATAAAAAAACGACAACTTGAATTTAATGAGGCTAAGACGCAGATATTTAGGGATTTGCAAGATAGTGGTTTGTATGTTCTTAATGAAGAAGGTTTAAATAGGGAGCAACAAAGTTTTGTTAAAGATTATTTCTTTGAAAATATACTTCCAGGTTTGTTTACAGTTATTTTGCGTCGGAATACCGACCTTAGTAGTTTGCCTGATGGTACAATTTATTTAGCAGTAAACCTCAGTAGAAATGATAGTCAAGCGAAAAGTGACAATGCTTTAATTCAGATACCTGCAGATAAATTACCTCGCTATATTGTATTGCCAGAATCGGATGGAAATAAATATGTAATTAGGCTTGATGATATAATTCGATTTTGTTTATCAGATATTTTTGGTGTATTTGGTTATTGTAGTTATAGGGCTTATACTGTTAAAATTACACGTGATGCAGAAATTGATCTTTATGGTAATGTTTCAAAGAGCTTTATAGACATTATTTCAGAAAGCATAAAAAAACGTAAAACAGGCGCTCCCGTTAGGTTTATACATGACAAAAACATGCCTAAACAATTAGTTAATCTTTTAATGCATAGTTTAAAGATTAGGGAAAGTAAATATGTTATAAAAGGAGAAAGATATCACAACTCTAAAGATTTCATGACATTCCCTAATTTATTGGGAGAGGATTTCGTATCCATACCATTGAAACAAATTGAACATAGACATCTCATGCAAAAAGGGAGAATTTTATCATCAATTAAGAAAAAAGATATCTTGCTTCATTATCCATATAATTCTTTTAGCACTATAATTAATATGCTCAGGGAAGCATCTATTGACCCAAAAGTTAAGTCAATAAAAATTACTTTATATAGGTTAGCAAAGGATTCTAAGATAATTTCTGCGCTGATAAATGCTGCTCGAAATGGGAAAAGTGTAACGGCTTTTCTTGAGTTAAAAGCAAGATTCGACGAGGAACAAAATATCTTTTGGACCAACCGACTTGAAGAATCTGGAATTAAAATTATTAAAACAATCCCAGGAATCAAAGTTCATTCAAAGCTGATTTTAATTAGAACAAAAGAAAATGGGGAGAATTTTTATTATTCAAATATTAGTACGGGTAATTTTAACGAACGTACAGCTGATTTATATAGCGATTTGTCATTGCTAACATCAGACCAACGTATTGGTTTGGAAGTTGGGAAAGTATTTTATTTAATTGAATCCGCATATCAGATAATAAATTTTGATCATTTGATAGTTAGTCCACTATATACTAGAACAAAATTTATGCAATTGCTTGAAAATGAAATTGCAAATGCAAAAGAGGGTAAAGAAGCTTGGATTGACATAAAATTAAATAGTTTCACTGACTCAATTTTTGTTTCAGAAATGAGAGCTGCTGCAGAGGTAGGTGTGAAAGTGAGGATAAATTCTAGAGCTTCGTGCAGCCTTATTTCAAAAACACAATCAAATCTTAAATGTATTGGTATTGTGGATAAGTTTTTAGAACATTCACGAATTTTTATGTTTTGTAATTCTGGTGACAACTTGTTTTTTATTGGATCTAGTGATTTGATGATCAGGAATTTAGATACAAGAATTGAAGTTTGTGTGCCAATTTATTCAAAAGAAATACAGGAGGAGTTACGTCAAGTATTTGAAATTCAGTTTAAAGATAATATGAAAGCCAGGGATTGGGGAAGTGAAGGTAAAAATGTTATTATGCAAACTTCATCTGAAATATCATATAGAGCACAAACGGAAACATATAATTATCTAAAAAAGCTAAATTCATGAGTTTAATATTTGCCAGTGTCGATATAGGTTCTAATGCAGGTCGATTATTGATTGCTCACGTTTTTGAGAAAAATAACTTGATTTTTGCTAGTAAAATAGCTCTAGTTAGAGTCCCATTGCGTTTAGGAATGGATGTGTTTGAAAAAGGGTATATCTCAGATGAAAAGCTTGAAATGTTAGTTAATACCTTTAAGGCTTACGAATTGATTAAAGGGATATATAAACCAATAGATTTTGTTGCATGTGCTACTGCAGCTTTGCGAGAAGCTGAAAATCGTGACAAGGTAATTTTAACAATAAAAAATGAAACAGGAGTAAATTTGAAAATTATTGATGGTTTACAAGAGGCTGAAATTGTTAGTCATGCAAATAATATTTATAGTAATAAAAAGCATGAGAATACTCTTTATATTGATGTTGGAGGCGGGAGTACTGAATGCTCATTTTATAGAAAAGAGAAGTTTGTATCGTCTGAATCCTTTCAAATAGGTACAATTAAATATATGTTCGATCAGGTAGAATTAATTGAATGGGAAAAGCTTAAAGGATGGCTGCAAACAGTTCGTGATACCAATGAAAATGTTAATTGTATTTGTTCAGGTGGTAATATTAGCAAATTAACAAGTTTGTTTGGTAATATAGACAATACAATAACTAGAGACCAAATAAAATACGCTGTTGGAGAGTTGGAAAAACATTCGTATGAAGAAAGAATTGAGATATACAGCTTGCGACCTGATAGAGCAGATGTCATAATCCCAGAGACTGTATTCTGAAGTCTGTCCATAATTAAACAATTATTAAATTTGTAAAAT
>CAZUQY010000353.1:0-3723 GCA_964622935.1 uncultured Bacteroidales bacterium
GATTTTATGTAGGAGAGGTAAGGATTCCGTTGCTTGTTAACTCTGTGGTTAATAATGAAAATAAGTTAACTGATAGCTTATCGAAATGTGGAGTTTTATATGATGATTTTTACATTTATGGTGAGGATATTGTTATTTCTGCTTTGATAAATCCGTTGCTTTTTATCCCGAAAAAAAACGGATCTCTCTCTTTCTGTTATTATACAAACAATAGTTGGTATCCTGAAATAAAAATATTAGATAAATCTGATGATTATGATGCAGATTTGTTTAAAGTGATTTCGTATTGGTCTGAATTCATATCTGGAAACAAAAGCAATTATCTTGAAAAATCGAAAGAATATTTGCAAAAATTGAATCTTACCATAATAGGATGGAAAGATATTGAGAAGGTCGTTGAACTTCATTACTATGGTAAAGAATACCCAGTGCATAAGATGGAGATTCTAAAAAGAGTGTTTTTATCTATGGCGTTATCAGACGAACAGTTTTTTTATTGGATAAATTGTCCTGAAAATATTGCACTGATATTAATAATTCTAGATAAATCGGATAATGATAATATACTTTTTAATTTAAAAAGTATATTAAACTGTTGAAGACAAAACTCTTTAAATTAACAAATCTATGAGAAAGATTGATAAGACAATACTTAGTTGTGTCTAATCTATTACTTTTTCAATTTAACTACTAATCCAATGCCTTCTTATTAATAATCAAGCCTTGATAAAATATGGCGTTATTGGAATCTTATATTTTATCGAGTATCCTCGAAGGATAACAAAAATTACAGATTTTTATTTTTTAGGATAGATAAACTGATAAACTTTTTAACCGTTTCCCTATTTCCAACTATTCACATTTCCTGAACCGGGTATATCAATACTCAATTCTGGATTTCCTTTGTAAGTAACGTCGCCACTGCCGCTGATGTAAATATCTAGTAGGTTCTCAGCCCAAACAAAAGCATCACCGCTACCTGAAATGTCAATATAAGTTGATTCTGTAAAAAAATCAAAAGCGTCAACATCTCCAGAACCTGTTATTCGGATTGTGTGAGTTGATGCATTCCCATTATAACTAATATTGCCAGATCCCCTGATAACAGTTTCTGCTTCGTTGCAAACACAGTTAATGCTAATGTCGCCAGAACCATTAATAGTTGTTTCGAGTTTATTGCAAATCAAACCTTCAATATCGATATTACCGGAGCCATTAATTTTAATTTCATTGTTATACTCAGATTCAAATTCATCGGCTACATAAATATCTCCACTGCCGTCAAGGCTTATTGATTCCAGAACCGGCATGTAAAACACAACTTTTGCCACATCCGTTGGAATAACATTTATACGTGGACGATAGTCTACTTTTGCTACATTACCTAGCACTTCAATAACCATTAAGTCTGCAATGTTTTGTTGAGCTATAATCACAACTCTAAAGGTGTCAGAAGGAATAATTTCGATATCCATTGATCCATTGAGTTCTATACCTGTAACAATGTCAATGTTAACTTCTGTTTCAATACTTGAACCGTATCCTCTGATACTGCCATGATCATAATCGCATGATGTTGATATTAGAATCAAACTTGCTAATAAACTGATAATTATAATTATTTTTTTCATAATTTTATTTTTTTTATTGTTATTATTATTATTATTTAAAATTTCCCAAATTTGAATTTTATACTTGCATTGACACCTCTAAGAATAGAGGGACTTGCTATTGAAGCCGTTGAAGTGTTTGAATAGATTAAATATATGTCAGAAGTATATCTATAACTTACACCTGCTGAGATTCTGAAAAATCTGGTCATGTTTAGTTGAACATCAATACCTGGTTCAATTACAAAGTAAGCGTAATGACTTTCTGGATAAAAGTCATCGTAATAGCCAGTATATTCGGTTCTGATGTAGGAAATAGCACCTGCACCAAGTAAAACAGGAAATGAAACGTTAATTGGTTTATCCCCCATAATTGTTGCAGCGATATGAAGCCCTCCATAACCGCCAGTATACATGTAATTCCTATTTTCTAGATTCACATCAGGAAGAGGGTTTGTGACAAATGCTTTTGCATTGATACCAAGTTCAAGCGTGTGGTCAATTACCCATGCTGTTTGGAAACCTGTCAGCATTGCACTTCGGCCTGCAACTGGAGTATAGCCGAATTCAAGGGCAGCATAACCACCATGACTTATATTCTGATCCTTGTTGAATAAAGTTCCGATTTCAGAATTCTCATTGTTATCTTGAGCGAAACTTAATTGAGTTAAACAGAATATTGCTGCTATGAATAATACTGTTTTTAATGTAATTGTTGTTTTCATATCATCTTAAATTTATTGTTTTCAATGATATGACAATCGTGTTTGAAAATACCCCTAGTCGAATTCAAAAAAATATTAAAAATGTTTCTAATGATTTAATACAGACAATTAAATTCTTATTCCAATAGTTATTTCAGGCCATAGATATGTGCGTTGATTTGTGTAGGTTTTATCAAACCATAAATCTGTGGCTGGGATTGTAGAATAGAATTCTGTGCCATCTTGATTAAGATTGTTTGTGAAAAGAATATTTGCCTCAAATCCTGCAAAAAGTGTGAAACGAGGCGCTATACTAAAGTTTAAGAGCAAGTCTAAATTTCCAAGTAAATTAATATTTGTATTTAAAGTATTATTCTCAAAAACATGCGAACATGTAAAATCAGTTGATAAACTTATAAATTTCCATAACCTAAAATTACTCCCAAAACCATAGCCAAAACCAAAATCGGATTCATCGTCCGGTCTTACTTTTGCTGTTATAATATTATAGAATTTATTTGTTCCTGTTTTGAATTTTAAACCTGCAAAACGATTTGTGTTTAAGTTTAAATCCATATGTGTATAACCATGTTTTACAAAACTCAAAAAGCCTATTGAAACACTGCTAACAGTGTCAGCAAAGTTTAATAATCCAAGTTGAAAATTACTGGTATCTCCTGAGATATTTATCAAACCAATTTGCGAAGCTAAATTTTCTTTTGCAATATTTGAAAAGATCGAATATTGAAGTTTATTGTTTGTACTATTATAATTCAATATTGCTGAAAATTGAGTTCCATTTGCGGGTGCTGAAACAATATTAATAACTCCCATCTGACAACCGAGTAGTGTATCAATCACAATGTTAACCGGAGCAAGCTGAAAACCACGAAATTTTGATTTGACAAGATTAACACCGGATGTAACTTGGGCTCCTTTATAATTACCCCAGCATGTGTTAGCAGTGGTTGATAATTGCATTCCTTTCACATTCCCAATACAAATATTTGCACCTCCGCTAATTTGTATTCCGGATGTTTCTCCTCCAACAATGTTTGCAACACCGGATACTTGTAAGCCTGTCATATCATACCTTACGATATTTACTCCTAAGCCTAATTCGTGCCCATAGATTTCTCCTGTGTATCCTGCAAGAATATTGTACGATCTGCGAAATCGATACATACCACTTTGACTATTATATTTTCCAATACTAGGGATAACCGAAAACTGGTATTCTCTTTCTAAAAGAAACCTTCGGCTTCTGTTCAGTTCTGATTGCTCCTCATTTAATACAATACTTGTTAGCCAATAGTTTTCTATTGTAGAGCTTTTTTCCTTGATTGATGATGGCATGTACGTGTAATCTACTTCGCTATTGCTATAAAGCTTAATCTTAATTGTTTGAT
>CAZUQY010000354.1:0-3716 GCA_964622935.1 uncultured Bacteroidales bacterium
CAACTTCTGGATTTGACATAACTCTTCAATTTGGTTGTGTCCCTTATGATGCAAGTTTTAATGATAATTCAGTCGAAGGTGATGGGGCTATCTCAGAATGGCAATGGTATTTTGGCGATGGCACAAGTTCGTCAACGCAGAATCCTGCTCATACTTATAATTCTGGTGGCAATTTTAATGTGAGTCTTATTGTAACAGATGTAAATGAATGTAGTGATGAGTTTACTAGCAATGGTGTTGTCTCGGTAGCAAATGCGCCAGTGGTGAGTTTTTCTGCTGATGAACCTTATTGGTGTTTAGCGCCTCATGATGTAAATTTCACAGCGATAGTATCAACTTCATTTAGCTTGGGATATACACTTGAATGGGATTTTGGGGATGGTTCAGGACCTGGATCAGGTTCGCCAATAAACCATAATTATACTTCTGATGGTCTTTACGAAGTTTCGCTTACTGCAATCGACGATTATGGTTGTGAAACTACTATGAGTTATACAGATTTTGTGCAATTAACCACTGCAACACCAGAGTATAGCGTGTTGGAAGGAAGTATAGTTTGTAAAGACCAAGATGTGAATTTTCAAAATGAGACAAGCTATTCTTGTAGTTGGGACTTTGGTGACGGTTCGCCAATTAGTTATAATAATACACCTGTTCATGTTTTTCACACTTCAGGTGATATGCTTGTAACCTTTACTGTAGATCCTGGAGGTATGTGTGAAGCAAGTACAATATTTACTTTAACAGTAGAGCAAGTTACAGCAAATTTCACTACTGATCCTGTGTCTCTTTATTCATGCACTGTACCATTTTCAGTAGATTTTACAAGTACTACATCCTCTAATGTTACTGGTTATTTTTGGAATTTCCAAGATGGTGGATCATCAAATGATCCTAACCCAACTCATGAATATTTATCAACAGGTGTATTTCAGCCAGCTTTGACTGTAACCACTGATAATGATTGTGCTTATACTTATATAACTCCTATCATAACAATTAATGTTCCTGATGCAAGTTTTGTTGGGGACACTATCGAAGGTTGCGAACCGTTTATTGTTGACTTTACTTATACTGGTACAACACCATCAGCCAGTATCGTGGATTATAGTTGGGATTTTGATAATGGAGAAACATCTCTAAATGGTGGACCAATAGAATCATCAGAATTTGATGCAGGTGAATATACTGTTACTTTAACAATAACTGATGATAATGGATGTGTGGGACTTTCTACTCTAGATGTCAATATTGGGGCTGTCTATGTACCAAATTATGATGTATTTAATAATGATGATACTCATACTGCACTGGAGGATCATTACATTTGTGCACAGGATACTTTAGCTTTGTATCTGCAAGAATGGGATTCTGAGGAATATGAGTTTACTTGGTGGATAGATTCTTCACAAAATGAGGACGCCTCAGAGGAATTTACGGAATATGCTTTTGATCAAGATACAGGATGGACTTATATTCATATAATTACAGAGTTTAATGGGTGTCGTGATACTATATTTTGGGATAGCCTTTATGTTGATGGTCCAATTATTAATTCGATAGGTAATACAACAGATTGTGCAAATCCTCTAGATTTTATTTTTAGTCTTGATGTTATAGAAGCAGAAACATGGGATTGGGAGTTTTATTATTATGTTGGTTCAACTTTAATGCCCGTAGAATCTGATATTGGTTCTACAGATGAAAACTATCCCATATCATTCCTTACTCAACAAAGTTATTGGTGTAAAGTCACAGCATATAATTCATCTACCGGTTGCGAGTTTGTCGATTCGGTCGAAGTGGAAATTTCTTCGCCACAGTCTTTTTTTACTCTTATTGAAGATGAAGTTTGTGCCAATCTCCCAATAGTTTTAAATGGAGGTTCTTCGCTAAATATGACAGAATATTATTGGGATTATGGTGATGGTACAAATTCTGGTTGGATATCAGAATTTGCAGTTGAACATACATGGCTCCATGTCGGCTATTTTACGATTACTCTTACAGTTAGGGATGGTAACGGTTGTGAGAATTCAATGACAGATGAAATTCATATACTTGGTCCGGATATTGATATTATTGTAAGCGATAATTTTGGTTGTAACAGTTTGACAGTCACATTTACGGATGATTCTGATGCAGATGAACCTATTACTCAAATACTTTGGGATTTTAATAATGGAGATCAATTAAATGGAGCAGAAGTGGAATATACTTATGATGAGGTAGGTACATATTCTGTCACGGTTTATGTTCAGACTTCTTCTGGATGTCTTGATGATACAACTTTTGTTGACTTGATTACAGTTGCATCTGTTAATGCTGCATTTACAGCACTAGATCAGTTGGGTTGTGTTGGCGAAGAAATGTCATTTAGTGCAGATGAAACAGATCCATTTTATGTTTACACATGGAATTTCGGTGAAGGGGCAGATGTTATTGGAAATGATCCAAATACTACTCATTTCTATACTACTGGGGGGCAATTTGATGTCTATCTTAAAGTTGATAATCTTTTTGGATGTGTTGAAGAAATTACGGAGGTGGGATACATTATTATTCAGGATCCTACTGCAAACTTTAGTCTTGTTGATAACACATTATCATGTTATCCTGAAGCACCGGAAATAATTCAAAATTCATCTGTGATCCCTATAGAGACGACGCTTACTTATCAATGGATAATGGAAGCAGATATTCCACCTTTAAATGTCGAAAATCCTGCTCATCTTTATACAATGCCAGGTATATTTGATATTATTCTCAACCTTGAAACATCTGCAGGTTGTACTGATTCATACACTCAGCAATTAACTGTAGAAGGTCCTTATGCTGATAGGACTATAAGCACAACAGATGCTTGTGTTGACGAACCTGTACATTTTGAGTTAACTAACATGAATGATGTTCTTGATTACTCATGGGTTGTTGGAGGCGGAGATGCTTACGAGTTTGAATCCTTTGATCATGCTTATGACGAGGTCCCACTTAATGGCTATAATGTAGCGGTTTTAACATTAGTTTCTGGCCCGCTCTGTACGGTAAATTTGAAAGATACTATTTATATTCATGATGTTTATGCAGGAGTCCTAGTAACAGACCCAGATGCTGTTTTACTCGGCGAAGGTTACTGTGCCCCGATTGACGCGTTGTTGACAAGTGATTCGGAGGGTGATACATATCGAACATGGTATGTTGACGGGGATGAATATGGAACAGGTTTGTCGAGTGAAGAGATTATATTTGAAAATACTACTTTAGATGATATTACTTTTTCAATAGAACTAACAATTGAAGATGAATACGGATGTACGGATACTGCTACAACATCTATAGAAGCTTATGCTATTCCTCAGGTTACTATCTCAAAAGATACAATCATCTGCTATGGTGATGAATTTGGCATTTATGCAACAGGTGGAACAAATTATATTTGGTCGCCAAATGAGGCAATTTCTGATATAAATATTGCAACTCCAGCTGTTAGTCCAACGGAAAACACAATGTACACTGTACAGGTATTTAGTGAGAATCTTTGCGAAAGTTTTGATTCGATATATGTTATGGTAATGCAGGAGCCTGGAATTATTTTAACTCCTGAAATTGACTCAATTTTAATTGGTGATACTGTGTTTTCTACTTTGGTTGCTGATCAGGAGAATCTTACTTATCTTTGGACTCCTCAAACATTTATTTCTTGTTATGACTGTCCA
>CAZUQY010000355.1:0-3711 GCA_964622935.1 uncultured Bacteroidales bacterium
CAAGTGTTGATCTGGGGGGAGATGTTTCTGTTTGCGATGGTGATAGCGTGCAGTTGTTTGCAGGAGTAGGATTCGATGAGTACTTATGGCAAGATGATTCAACAGAGGAATCATTTTGGGCTGTCGAAGCTGGTCCGGTTTCTGTTGTTGTAACTGATGGCAATGGTTGTGAAGCTTCCGATGCAATAACTGTTAGTTTTATTGAACTAGAATCAATTGAGTTAGGTCCTGATGCAAGTATTTGTACAAATGATCCAATTATTCTTGATCCTCAAGACCAGCAAACAGACAATACGTATTCATGGAGTAATGGACTAATTACTAGTACCATTACTGTAATTATAACAGGGCAGTATTGGGTTGAAGTTACAAATTCTGAAGGATGTAGCTCTTATGATACAATTTCTTTAACAATTTATCCTCAACCTATAGTTGATTTAGGTGATGATATTTCATTTTGTGAGGGTGGCTCTGATACACTTCGTGTTATTGGAGACTTTTATACATACATATGGAATAATGACGCAGAAACTGATTACTTGTATGTTGATGTAAGTGGACAGTTTTCCGTAACTGCTACTGATGTAAATGGTTGTTTTGATTCTGATACAATTATAGTTTTTGAAAGCAATATTACGTCACCGTTTCTTGGATTTGACACCACATTATGTACAGAAGTTATTTATCGCCTAGAAACAATGGATGATTATTATCTATATTTATGGCAAAATGGAAGTTCAGATTCATTTACTAATATTTCGGAACCTGGCTTATACTCGTTGACAGTTACTGATGAAGTGGGGTGTACAGCATCTTCTAGTGTCAATATAGATTATGAAGATGGCCCAGTAATTCAAAGTGTTGATTCTGGTTCTGGTCAGGTATCTGTTGCTGTTGTTGGAGGGACAAAACCATATATTTTCTCTAATGATGGAGGAACTTGGCAGATCGAAAATTATTTCACTCTGCTTCCATCAGGATTCCATACATTTTATGTTATGGATGAGAATTATTGTATGGATACAATAGAAACTTTTCTTGAAGAACGTATTGATATACCTAATTTTTTTACTCCAAATGGTGATGGATATAATGATTATTGGGTTATTTATGGGTTATACCAGTATCCTACAGCTGTAGTGAAGATCTTTGATAGGTATGGCAAAGAAGTATATGATTTCTCTGGCAGTGAAGTAGGTTGGAATGGAAAATACATGGGTATCCCATTGGCTAGTGACACTTACTGGTATTCTATTAAACTTGAAAGTAGTTCTGAACCACTAACTGGGCCAGTTACTATTAAACGATAATCCTTCTTTTTACAAGTGTATTACCTCATTATGGGCTGCTGCTGCAGCTTCCATAATTGCTTCCGATAAACTTGGATGTGGATGGATTGATTTTATAAGATCTTTAGCGGTACCATTCAATTTCTTCAATACAACCATTTCGGTAATCATTTCGGCAATATTATCTCCAATTATATGAGCACCTAGTAATGTATCTGTCTTAGAATCAAAAATTAGCTTAACAAAACCATCTTTACTTCCTGCAGCAGCAGCTTTACCCGAAGCAATAAAAGGAAACTTTCCAATTTTATAATTAATGTCATTTTCTATTGCTTGTTGTTCTGTTATCCCTAAAGATGCAATCTCTGGAACTGTATAAACACATGATGGAATATTTGAATAATCTACAACTGGAGGATTTAATCCTGCAATTTTTTCTACACAGGTTATTGCTTCGGCAGATGCAACATGAGCTAGGGCAGGACCATGAACAATATCACCGATAGCATAAATCCCTTCTATATTCGTGCGATAAAATTCATCAACTTTGATTTTGCCATTTTCAAATTCAATATTATTCTCTTCAAGTCCAATGTTGTCAATATTTGGACTTATGCCAACTGCAGAAAGAACTATCTCAGTTTCGATGCTAGCTTCACCTTTTTTATTTGTGTAATGAACAGTACATGAATTATTAGAAGTGTTAATATTTTTAACAGCTGTTCCTGTCATGATTTTAATTCCAGCCTTTTTTAATGACCGAGCAAGTTGTTTAGATACTTCTTCATCTTCAAGAGGGACAATGTTGTTAAGGTATTCAATTAGCGTAACTTGAGTACCCATCGAAGCATAGAAATATGCTAATTCTGTTCCAATTGCACCTGACCCTATTACAACCATGCTTGATGGTAATTTTTTTAAGTTTAGGGCTTCTCTATACCCAATAATATTTTTACCATCTTGTTTAATGCCAGATATTTGTTTTGACCTAGCTCCAGTAGCAAGAATAATATGTTTTGCATTAATTACATTCTCAGTATTATCATCAGCTTTTACTAAAATACTATTATTACTATGTAGTTTGCCGTAACCTCTTATTACTGAGATTTTATTCTTTTTAAATAAAAACTCTATTCCTTTACTCATATTTGCAGCTACGTCGCGACTGCGCGTAATTACTTTCTCAAAATCAGGAGAGATTTCTCCTTGTACAGTAATTCCATAATTTTCAGAGTGTTTGACGTAGTTGTAAATTTGGGCGCTTTTTAATAGCGCTTTAGTTGGTATACAGCCCCAGTTCAGACAAATTCCTCCTAATTCCGATTTTTCAACAACGGCAACATTCATACCTGTTTGTGCAGCTCTTATTGCTGCTACATATCCTCCCGGACCACTACCCAAAACAATAATATCAAAATTCATAAAAATAGGTTTTCTTTATTGTGTATTAAACTAAATATTTTCCAAATTAAACAATTTTTTATTAAAATTTGTTTATATTTACGTACTAAATTTTTTATGTAATAAAAGATTTGAGTTGATAATGATTTTGTAACTAAATTTATTGATTATGGAAAAGTGTATTTTAGTCCCTTTTGATTTTAGTAACGAAGCAAATTTTGCATTGGATCATGCTTATGAGTTAGCAAGAATAGCTAAATTGCCTATACATTTGTTATTTGTTGTAAATAACGAAAAAATGATAGAAGACTGGCAAATAGAGCTAAAAAAAATAGCTGATAGTTTTTCAAAAAAGAATAATTACAAAGTTGAAGCAGTTGTAAAAGCTGGAAATTTATTTGAAACTATTTATGAATATGGTATTGAGGCAAATGCATATGTAGCAGTTATGGGTACACATGGCCTAAAAACTATAAATAAGGCCATGAAAGTTATCAAAAAATTTGTAAAAATTCCTTTTATTCTAGTTCAGCGCCCAATCACTTTTGGTGAATACGATAAAATTTGTGTGCCAATCGATGCTGATAAAAAATCGCGTGCAAAATTCCTATGGGTTAAATATTTGAATTATCTTTTTGAAAGTAAAGTTTACATTGTTTATCCTGAGGTTTCAGATTCTTCGAAAAGATCAGAAATTAATAGTAATTTATTGTTTGCTACTTCAATCTTTGAGAAAGATAATATTGATTTTGAAGTTAAAGCTTTACCTGAAGCAAATTTTGCTGATGATATGTATGACTACATGAGCGAAATAGAACCTGATGTTGTATTATTTATGACCGATAAATATAAGCAATCAATTTCAGCATTAAAAACAGCTAGGAACATTGAATTGTACAAAAAAATACCAATTATGTGCGTAAATCTACGTACTGATATTATTAAGTTGGGAGGTTTTGGATAATAAAACGAAAAAAATATTTCTTTATAAGGCAGTTTTAGGACTGCCTTTTTTTATTAA
>CAZUQY010000356.1:0-3703 GCA_964622935.1 uncultured Bacteroidales bacterium
AGCAATTAGTTTGGATGATACGGATTTGGATATTAAAGCTTGGGAGCAGAAGAAAGAAAAGCTGACAGGTTGGGAACACCTCCATGACTCAGAAGGCGTACGCAGCAAAGTGGCCAGCGATTATTGTATTTTGGCCACCCCTATAATGTATTTACTAGATAAGAACAAAAAGATAATTGCCCAACCTTTGAATTTAGAGGAATTAGAAAAAACTATAGAATATTTTGAAACAACAAAATAATAAACAAGAAAATTTCTAAGCAGAATAAACTCATGATAATGGCTTTCTAATAAATAGGAAATCTAATTATTACAGGAATAAAAATGATTTTTTATTAAAGACAAACAGCAAAAGTGATATAGAATGAACAAAACATTATGGAAATCCTTTGTATTCTGATAGCACAATATATACAATTATGCATACAGACAACTACTATTATATCCCCTTATCTTCATATGTAACCAAGCCAATTTCTAAAGATTCCTTTTATATAAAATATAGTATAATAAAAATTATAGTGACTTTAATGAAGTTTGAAATAACATTTATTGATTCAAAACCCTTGTAATTTCATGTTGAACCTTTCAACCCCTTGCAAACCCTTTTCAAACCTTTTAAACAAAATAAAACTTCATCTTTACAATACGTTACTGAAGAACTAATCAAGAGCCTAAAAAGATTGAGTGGAATATGTTTTACTAATAATTTATTAGCAATTCAAATTACTTCTAACAAAAAGCCTGACACTATGTATCAGGCTTTTTTCTGTCGGGGTAGCAGGATTCGAACCTGCGACCCCCTGCTCCCAAAGCAGGTGCGCTAACCGGGCTGCGCTACACCCCGAACTATTTTGTTAATTTTTAAAGAACGTTCTTCTTAAAATCGGACTGCAAAGGTAATATGTTTTTTTAATAATAAAATTTTTTAATAATAATTTTACTATTTTTTTCAAAGATTTATGTAATCCAATTAAATTTCAATTTATTTGTAATAATTAGTTGCATGGTTACTATAGAAACCTAATTAATAAATTTTATTATTTTGGAATTTTTATATTGAGTATCTTTGAAGTATAAATATTCTGTTGTAGCAGTGTTTCTTAAATTATGGTTTTAATTGAGGACAATATAAGTTTTGTGTTCATTCAGGTAAGAAAGAAAATAGGCTTTTTCATTTTGTTTATTTTTCTTATTTGTATGTCAATTTCTCTTCTGGGTCAAACTGGTCCTGGAGGTGTAGGAAATACAACAACAAATTTATTATGGTTAAAGGCAAATACTTTAACATATTCTGATGGAAATACCGTACTGATTTGGAATGATGAGTCTGGTAATAGCAATGATGCTAATTATACCGGCACTCCTATTTATACTGCAAATACTATTAACGGCAAACCTGCTGTAAGCTTCAGTGGCAATGACTGTTACAGTGATATATTTACTGTCCCTAATCAAAATATGGTTATTTTTTCTGTTTTTCAAATACCTTCAGCGTCTGCCGGACCTATATGGCAAACAGCAAATCAAACAGTTTGTGGTTTTTTTCCAAGTTATTCAGGTACACAATACCTTGCATATGGAGGAGCATGGCTTAGTAAAACGACTACTTTTACTGCTTCAACGTGGTATATAACAGATGTGCTTTATTTGTCAAGTTATACAGGATTGTGGAAAAATGGGACATTAAATCATAGTACTGCATCAAATGCAATACCTATAGGTGGTTTTAGAATTGGTAACAGAACCTCCTCCGGGTATTTTAAAGGCGATATTGCTGAGGTAATATTTTATGATCTTTCGTTAAATTCCGTTCAGCGTAAAATGGTAGAAAACTACTTGTCGTCAAAATATAACATTACTATAACAAATGACTATTATGCTCATGATGCCTCTTATGGTTGCGATGTGGCCGGAATAGGAAGAGATGATGTTTCAAATATTCATAATGATGCTGTTTCAGCAGATGTATTTGGGTTAAATAATCCTGATGCTTTGGATGATGGAGAATTTCTTTTATTTGGGCATAATGATGCTGCTATTGACTGGACTTCTGTTGGAGCGCCAACGGGGAAAGAGATTCTTAGCGTTCAATGGCAGATTGATAAAACTAATGATCTGGGTAACGTGGATGTATCATTTTATTTAAACGAGCTAAGTCTGAATTCTGATGAATATTATTTATTGACTGATACTGACGGAGACTTTAGTAGCGGAGCTACAGAAACAGCAATAAGTAATTCCGGCTATAATTATTTAAAACTAACAAGTGTGAGTTTGACAGATGATTATTTTTACACTTTAGCTCAGGTATCATGTGAAGTAAATCCGGGAACAATTACCATTTCTGAAGATACTGATACAATTTTTGATGGGGAATCTGTTATACTTAATGCTGTAGGATATGACGGTTCTCTTCAATGGCAAGTTTCGGAAGATGACGGTGTTTTTGCTGATATCTCAGGTGCTACATCATCTGAATATACAAGTTATGCTTTAGATAGTTCGAAAATATACAGATTCAGAGTCAGAGTTAATAATACTTGTAATGCGTATTCAGATTATATTCTTATTAATTTTAGGAATTGTGCCAGTTGTGCTCAGATTGGTGGAACCGGAGATCTGGATACTGATTGTTATGTAAATTCAAATACAACAATTCCTGATGGAAAATATATTTGGGGACAGGGGAATATGCATATCCAGAGTGGTGTAACTCTGACTACTGACACCGAATCTATGTTTCATATTTATTTGGATGGGGATGTAAATATTTATGGGAACATTAATGGGAATGTTGATATAATTTGTAATAATTTATTGCTTGACGGCAATATAAATACGGATGCAAAGGGATGTCCAAGTGCAAGTGGTCCTGGCGCAGGCTATAGTCGTAATGTTGCCGGAAATTTCGGAGCAGGAGGTGGGTCTTATGCAGGTAATGGTGGAGATGGAGTTAATACAACTAATCTCATTGTTAATTATGGAAGTGTGCACAGTCCGTTCAGCTATGGCAGTGGTGGTGGAAGAAGCCCAGCTCTTTCCGGTACGATTGCAGGCGGAGCAGGTGGAGGAATAATAAAGCTATCTGTAACTAATGTTTGTACTTTAAATGGTAAACTATCCGCAAATGGAACAGATGGTGGGTATGATGGATATATAAGGGCATCAGGAGGAGGAACTGGTGGTTCAATTTGGATTAATACAGGTAGTCTGGCAGGATCAAATGCTGAAATATCTGTTTCAAGTGGTGACGGCGGTAATCCATCGGGGGGTTATGACGGTGGTGGTGGTGGTGGCGGAAGAATTGCTTTTTATTATGATACTGATGAATCTATAAATTTTTTATATACGGCTTATGGTGGAATAGGTAATTCTGCACAGGCGGGAGGTGCTGGAACAATTTATACTAAACAGAAAGATTCTGATACCGATTTGTTGATTGATAATAATAGCATAAGCGAAACACCCGGATTAACGCCATTAGATTTAAATCAATCAGAAAATGTCGATTTTAGAAATATTACAGTTACAAATAAAGCGATTCTGGAGTTTTTCGGTAATCAGCATGAAGATTTTTTAGTAAATACTCTATTGAAAAATGATAACAATGGGAAAATATATTTTAGAGATAATGTTTCTTCCTTTACTTGTTTTGATATCCAGGCAGAAGATTCAATCTGTATTAAAAAGACATCAAATA
>CAZUQY010000357.1:0-3687 GCA_964622935.1 uncultured Bacteroidales bacterium
AACTGAAATCTGGATTATTGCTATGTTTTTGTCTGCAAACTTTTCTTTTAATTGTGTAAGATATGGTAATTCTCTTTTACATGGTCCACACCATGATGCCCAAACGTCTATGTAAACATATTTACCTTTAAAATCACTAAGACTGTAGTTTTTGCCATCAATGTCAGGAAATGTCCAATTAACCGAGGCTTGTCCTTTTGCTAATTTATTATATTCAGAGAAAGTTTTATCTAGTTCAGATAATCGTTCTTTGTTTGTTGCAATATCTTTATATGTGTTGTATGGCTCAATAACACTTTCAGCTCCATAATAAGAAATGAAATCTTTTAGAAAGCTATAATATAGTTCTTCTTTTACTGTGTTTTCAACAAAATATTCATCAATTTTTGCGAAATAAAATTTAGCATATTCTTCAGCTGAAGTGAATTCGAGTTTATCTTCTTGTACTTTTTTGTTTAATAAGTAGGCCATCATGTTTTGAACAAATGGTTTGAATTCAGTTAGTCCTATTAATTCTGGATTGTTTAGATCAGTTCCCGAGATAATTTGATTTATTGAGATTTCTGCATCTTCAATTATCTTATTAGAAGTAATTACAGGTGTATAATATGTCAAGAGTATAGTTCCTTTGAAAAGTCTTAATCTTTCAACTTCCATTTTTACAAAATCAGGGTATGTTTCGGCATTCTCTTTTGCAAAGTCATCAAAATTAGAATGCATATTTTGCATTAATACATCAAGTGCTGATTTAAATATGCTATAATCAGAAGCATAAAGGAAATTCTCACTATTAACTTGTGCAAGTTTGACAATCTTATTTTGATCAGCCAGATAATTATTTACTTCTTGATCATCGCCGCTAAAAATAATGGTACCTAAAAAATCACTTGCATCAGCTGTAAAATCAATTTTAGACTTTGGTAGACTGTAAATTCTAGCATAATTTCTACCACTAATAAAAACAAAATGTGTTGGGTGAGAAATCATCACATTAGCTGAGAATTCTCCGTTTTCGTCTATTTGAATAGTGTCGGTTTTAGAATTATAGCTTAGGAAAAGGAATGGTTCACTATTATTCTCAATTTCACCTTTAACAACCGTGATTTTCTGTTCATTACTATTTTCATTGTTATCTTCGCTTTTTGTATTACATGCAAAAGCTACTGCTGCTACTAAAAGAATTACCCAGATTTTTTTCATATTTATAATTTGTTTATCAGTTTATTAGTTTGTCGGATTATTGAGTATTTATGATTAAATTTCGAACTCTGAATATGAGGTCAATGAGCGTAGTCGAAGTGCCGAACTTTCAATTTTCATTAACCCCCAGATCTTTTTACATTAAACCCTTCTTTTATTAAATAATCCATAATTTTATTAATCATTTCACCTTGTATTATTATCTCACCATCTTTTACAGATCCACCAGTGCCACATTTGGTTTTTATTTTTTTTGCTAAATCATTAAGGTCATCATATTTTCCTATAAAGTCAGTAATTATTGTAACCGATTTACCTTTTCTTTGTTTACGATCGATAAGAACTTTAAGCTTTTGCTTATCTGGAGCAAGAGTTTCTATTTCTTCAGTTTCGTTGGTGTCATACTCAAAGTCGTTTTTTGTTGAATATACCACGCCTTCTCTTTTTTTCCAATCGTTTTTCATGCTTTTTAAATTAGTGTCAATTTAAATGTATTTTAAAACATGACCCCAGAGTATGTTTCTGTGGTTCATGTTATTATAAAAAAAAATAAAAGCAGGCATATAAGCCGGATTCTGTATCCACCGAGGTGGACTTCTATCATTTATCTAATGCGACCTACCCCCCGGCTCAGGCGAGCAGCCTTAAAACGCCGGTATACATGGTCTTGCAACCTGCAGGACGAACGGTAGATGATGTCACCACCACCTCCGGTGAGCTCTTACCTCACCTTCTCACCCTTATTCCGACAAGTCGGAACGGTTATTTTCTTCTCCATTACCATACCCTCACGGATATCTCCTCTTTCAGAAGTGCAGTGCCCTGTGTTGTCCGGACTTTCCTCCCATTCGTCATGCGAAAAGGCGATAGAACTGCCTGCTTTGGCGCAAAAATACAAAAAAACAACTTCGCTTAAGTCTTTTTACCAGCTTTTTATTAAATTTGTCCAAAATTGAAAACAAGTGACTGCTTTCGCAAATTATAAATATAAATACGGGCTTTATCGGCTTAATAAAGACTTCAGAAAACCTGAAGACAATGCAATTGCTTGCAATCTCGAAAATGCAAAAGGTGTTGGCATTATTTATAATGCTACGAAACATGAGGACTTTAACATTATTAAAGAGTTTGTAGGGAGATTGAAAACGAATATTCCGCTAGTAAAAGCTCTTGGATTTGTTAATCAAAAGGAACTCTCTGATTTCCATATTCAGCCTTTAGAATTTAGTTTTTTTTGTCATAATGACTTAAATTGGTATTTCAAACCAAACGAGGATTCAGTAAAAGAATTTGTTCAACATGAATTTGATATTCTAATAGATCTTAATCTTGAGGAAAATCTTTCGGTGAGGTTCGTTTTAGCCGAATCGGCAGCTCTTTTTAAAACAGGGCGTTTTTGTACAATTGAACCGAATTATTATGATTTGATGATACAGATGCCTGAGCCAAAAATTATAGATGAAGAAGAGGTAGAGCCTAATTTGATTGAACAATTAATTCATCAAACAGAGCATTACCTTAAAATGATTAATCCTGAATAATATGAAAACAAATTTTCTTGGCACAGGTGTAGCTATGGTTACACCTTTTAATGAAGATAAATTAATCGATTTTGATGCATTTGCACGTCTTATAAATTATCTGATCGATGGTGGTGTAGATTATCTTCTAGTTATGGGAACAACTGCTGAATCAGCAACATTGTCATTTGATGAAAAAAAAGAGATTCTTGCTTTTGCTGTTAAGGAAATTGCTGGAAGAGTCCCAATTCTTTATGGCTTAGGTGGTAATAATACTGCCGATGTTGTCGAAAAAATTAAGAAAACAGATTTTACAGGTGTAAGCGGTATCTTGACAGTTTCACCATACTATAATAAACCTAATCAAGAAGGATTATATCAGCATTTTTCTGCTATTGCAATTGCAAGTCCGGTGCAGGTAGTTTTATACAATGTGCCAGGCCGTACAATGGTAAATATTATGCCTGAAACTGTTATTAGACTTGCAAATGATTTTGAAAATATCGTTGCAATAAAGGAAGCTTGTGGTTCAGTTGACCAAATAATGGAGCTTATCCGAATCAAACCATTAGATTTTACAGTTATTTCTGGTGATGACGGTTTAACTCTACCTTTGATAGCTGCAGGTGTTGAAGGCGTTATTTCTGTAATAGCGAATGCCTATCCAAAGCAATGGTCGGATATGGTGAAATATGCTCGTAGTTTCGATTTTAATAATGCTACACCTATTCATTATACACTCTTGCCAACAATATCAAATATGTTTGCTGAGGGCAATCCTGCAGGTGTTAAAGCTTACTTGTCCGAAATGTGTATCATGAAAAATATACTCCGACTTCCTATGGTAAATGCAAGCGAACAATTATCAAAAAGAATCAAAGCTGATATGCTAAGGATTGCTGCAAGAGAATAATTTCATAATAGAGATTTTATTATTTATTAAGAACAGTTTATTTATTAGTTTGAA
>CAZUQY010000358.1:0-3682 GCA_964622935.1 uncultured Bacteroidales bacterium
AATGATTCAATTATTGTTTTATTCTCACTAAACTTATGCTATAACAATAGATATAGGTCAATTATTAATATCTGACTTATTCTATTTGTGTTGTGGCGTATTTATCTATCACATATCCATATTTTTTCACACAAGACATATAAAACCGACTATTCCTATAATTTTATGACTTTGGTAAAGTATTTGCTTTGATTCATGATTAAATTTTATTTAATTAGCAGACTCAAACACTAAATAATATGAAGGGCATATTTTTTATTCTATTTTCAGTAATTTTAATCCAATCGGGCTTAAACGCTTTTTCTCAAGACGACAACCCTCCATACTTTATCTATGAAGAGGGTGCAACAATAAAAATAGGCCATTTTAATAAAAGACAAATTCCACAGGGTTTTACAGTATATACAATAATAAATGTTAACAAAACAGATTCAACTAATTATCTCACAATTAAAGCCGAATCGCTTGATAAATATCAAAAGCCACTAAACACAACTGAATATGAAGCTGAATTTCATGACGGTGAGATCTTAATTGACATGCTATACCTAATGCCAATTGATACACTAGCTGCAATTTCAGGAGATGAATGGAATATTATCGGAAAAGATTTTAGCATGCCGGCATTTCTTGGAAATGGATTGCCATTAACATCTTCATATATATTGCTTGAAAATGACAACAACAAATACTTTAAAGTATCAGAATATAGCAGAACTGTAGATAAATTTGAAAAACTGAAAACAGAATTTGGCGAATTTGAAACTTGTGTAATTTCTGCAAAACTAGAATTGCAATTTGCCGAAACTAAACTTTACACAATATACACTTGGTATTCCAAAGGAATAGGCCCTCTTCGTACCAATTATTATAACGAAAAACGCAAATTAGTGAAATATTCAGAAATTGTTGAAATGACTTTACCTGAAAAATCCTAAAACAGATAAACATTTTACATGTTTTAGCTCCTTTTAAAGCTTTGCAAAATAATAATTTAAAAAATGTCAACAATGGATAATAAATTAATCTCCAGTTTAATAAGCTTATTAATAATAATGTCAGTTCTTTCATGCAACAGTAAGTCTAAAGACCTATACGGTGAAGATGTAGAAGTTGATGATACAGGAGTAGAAATGACATTTATGAAAATCAATGATGATGGCGATGTTGTGGTAACAATAGCAAATCATATGGAATCTGACATGCAAAGTTTCCATGCAAAAGCAATCTGGCTAGATGATGAAGGTAACACTTTTGATAGTTTTGGTGGAGAACCTGATTATTTTCCATTTCAGCAAATTGATAAAAACATGATATTGTCTGGAAAAAAAGACGATTTTGTAACAATGATGAATATTGATATGGGACCCGAAGGTACTAAATCTGCCAAAATAGAACTTATCTCAGTAGGATTTGAAGACAAATCAGAGTGGAAGCATAAAAAATAGATTATTCGCTTAAAAGCTATGTAACATCCTAAAAATAAAACGGTTTCTCAGAACATCAACTTTCGGAATTGTGTAAACTATCCGCCAAAGAGTCTACCAAAAAATCCTTTTTTTGGTTCAAGATTATTATTCATTTTAGATTCTTGAATAGTATTTTGAAAATCAGGAATTAATATCTCCCGAATTTTTTCCCAACCTAAAAAGCCTCCGACGTTACGGTCATCAATAAAAATATCACAATCAACTTTTCGACTAATATATTTATTAAACTCTTCGTTAGAATAGCTTTGATTTACAGCATAAAACATAATACCATGATCGAGACAAAAATCAACAGCAGCCTCTAAATCAATACCATCGCGAACTGTCCATAAAATAAGTTTATGCCCACGCTCTTGGAGCTCTCTCAAAACCTCAAATGCTCCAGGAATCACATCTCCTATTTCTGGAAATCGATGTTCTACGATGGTTCCGTCAAAATCAACAGCAATAACTAATTTTGAATTGTTTGATTTCATAAAATTATTTAACTTTATATAAATATGCTTTTGAATTGGCTGAACTCGGATCCTCAGGCGCAATAATCAGCTTATCCTCAGTGATTTTTATAATTCTTGTTTTAGAAAGTTTGGCCTCATTTTTTTGTTTTACAATAATGAACTCTCCATCCTCTGAAACCTCCCAGTTTCCTTCAGTTTCTCCTTCAAAACCTCTTTTATAATACTTCTTTCTAGCACTAAACTGTACCTCAGTCATAGCAATTATCTCAGGCATCTTTTGACGTACTATTTCCTCATATTCAGGGCTCAAATTAAAACTGCCAATTTCCAATGAATCAACTTTCCAAGTACCCTGCAACATTTTAGTATATTCTGATTTGATGTTTTTCTGTCCAAAAACAAGACTTGCTGAAATCAAAAAAAGCATCCCTAGTAAAATCTTCATTTTATTCATAATTAGTAATAGTTTTATTGTTCGACAAATTTAATATTTTATGTTTAATATCCAATTCATTTAAAATATCAGGCATTCGACTATAACTAGTGTCCGTTATGAAAATTTGCCCAAAATTCTCATCCGAAACCAGACTGGTGATTACTTTAACTCTTTTCTTATCCAGCTTATCGAATATATCATCTAATAGCAATATAGGTGCCAAATTTGTTTTCGATTTTATATAATCAAATTGTGCAAATTTAAGGCTGATTACATATGTTTTTTGTTGACCTTGCGAACCAAATCTTTTTATCGGATTTCCACCTAATTCAAAATCAAAGTCATCCTTATGGACGCCAATAGAAGAAAATCCGATGATTTTATCCCTAGCCACAGAAGCCGCAAGTTTTTCAGCAAAATCACCAGTATCTAAATGAGACACATATTTTAGATTTACAGACTCTTTATTATCTGATATTAAATTATAATATTTTTGAAAAATCGAACCCGTTTCTTCCGCAAAGCTTTTACGGCAGTTATAAATCTTTTCACCAAATTCTACTAACTGCATATCCCAAATCTCCAATTCTTCGTCATCAAACCTTTTTGTCCGAATAAAATCTTTTAAGATTTGATTACGCTGCTCAAGTATTCTGTTATAAGCAATTAAATATTGTAAATAGTTTTTATCAAACTGCGATATTATTGAATCAACAAATTTTCTGCGGATATCACTACCCCCATGAATCAAATTTGAATCATATGGTGTGGTGTATACAACTGGTAAAAAGCCTATATGTTCAGAGAGTTTCTGATACTCAACACCATTCTTTTTGAATGCCTTTTTTTTATCCTTTTGTAATGCACAAGTAATTTTCTCAGGATTATCCAATCTGTCAAATTCTCCTTGAACAAGAAAAAAATCTTCATCTTCTCGGATATTCTGGCGATCGCTGAGGTTAACAAAGCTTTTGCAAAATGACAAATAGTGAATGCTGTCCAAAATATTAGTCTTTCCAATTCCATTATCACCGATAAAGCAATTTACTTTTTCGCACAATTCAATATCGAATGTCTCGAAATTCTTAAAATTTACTAGTGATAATTTTCTTAAAAACATTAAATCTAAATTTTTATCCGCAAAATTAATAAAAATTTGCATTTCTACGGGTAAAGAAATTATTTACAACAGAATTTACAGGAATTTCACTCAAAGAAATAAGTTTTTTGCATAATTGCTATTCTTAGATAAAGAACTATGCAAATAATAAATTTAAGGTTTAACAAACAGCTTAAAC
>CAZUQY010000359.1:0-3670 GCA_964622935.1 uncultured Bacteroidales bacterium
TTCACGATTGGTTTGGCGTTGCCTCTTATTCATTTGTGGTAATATTTGCGATATTTGGATTTAATTTGTTGAGTGTTAAATTTACAAATCCTTGGCGCTTGTTGTTTATTAGTCTAATTTTTACTGTCTGGACAAGTATCGCATTAGCTTCTGTTTTTTCAGATAAATTTTTCATGGTTGGTGGAGCACATGGCTATTTTATTTTTAAATGGATCGCTGGATTAATAGGAATGCCTGGAACTTATGCATTTATTCTTTTATCTCTTTTTGTTATAATCTTATATAGTTTTAAAAATTCTCTTTTCTGGTTAAAATCAAAATTACAGAGCCTAAAAAGTGTTAAAAAGGAAACATTTGATGAAAATGCTGATGATGTATTTGATGGAATAAATGGGAAAGAAACGACTGACTTGGAGGTTAATAATACTGATTCTGATAAGAGTGAACAAGAAGAAGAGATTTCAACTGAAGTTGTTTTTGACGAAAATGAAATTCCTGAAAAATCTGATGATGAGGAAAAAAATACTGATATAGTTGTTATTCCATCCACGAATAATGATGAAAGTGAAAATCAAGATGAAGGTGATTTGTCATTTGATGTTAATGATACTCTTGAGGAAGAAGAATTAACAGATGAAGAGATTGACTCAGATATGATGCAGGATTATGATCCAACAAAGGATTTAGAATTTTACAAATTCCCTAGTATAGATATTCTGAAGGACTACCCAAGTCGTAAAGCTGATGTTACTAGAGATGAACTAAATGCCAATAAAGATAAAATTGTAAAAACACTTCGTGATTATAAAATTGAGATTTCAAGGATTACGGCAACCATTGGTCCAACTGTTACTTTATATGAAATAGTTCCTGCACCTGGCGTGAGGATTTCTAAAATAAAGAATCTGGAAGATGATATTGCATTAAATCTGGCGGCCTTGGGAATCAGAATTATCGCTCCAATACCTGGAAAAGGTACCATTGGTATTGAAGTTCCAAATTCAAAACCTGAAACTGTCTCAATGCGTTCTGTGTTGAAGTCAGCTAAGTTTCAAGAATCATCATACGAATTGCCAATTGCACTAGGAAAAACAATCTCTAATGAGACATATGTTTTTAATCTTGCTAAAACACCACACTTATTGGTTGCAGGAGCAACTGGTCAAGGTAAATCTGTTGGAGTAAATGCAATAATTGCTTCATTGCTTTATAAGAAACATCCATCTCAGCTAAAGTTTGTTTTGGTTGACCCCAAAATGGTTGAACTTTCTATCTATAGCCAAATCGAAAAACATTATCTTGCAAAATTGCCAGGTGAAGAGTCGTGTATAATTACTGATGTTAAGAAAGTTGTACCTGCAATGAATTCTCTTTGTATAGAGATGGACAAGAGATATGCTTTGTTGACAAAGGCTAGGGTTAGAAATATAATTGAATACAATAAAAAATTCATTTCGCGTAAACTTAATCCAAACAATGGGCATAAGTATATGCCTTATATTGTTGTAATTATTGATGAGTTTGCGGATATAATTGTGCAAGAAGGTAAACAGGTTGAGGCTCCAATTAGTCGACTTGCAGCAAAAGCTCGTGCAATTGGTATCCATCTTATTGTTGCAACTCAGCGTCCGTCAACTGATGTTATTACCGGTGTGATTAAAGCAAACTTTCCAACTAGAATTGCATTTAAAGTTACAAATGGACATGATTCAAAAACGATTTTAGATTCAACGGGAGCTAATCAGCTGATTGGTCGTGGAGATATGTTGATCTCCGAAACAGGAAAGATTAATCGCGTACAGTGCGCATTTATTGATACTCCTGAGGTAGAACTTTTAGTTGATCATATAAATGCACAACAAGGATATCCTGCGCCATATGAATTGCCAGAACCTGAAGTTGCAGAAAGCGGTGGTAGTGGAGGTACTCTCAATGCAAATGAAAAGGATGACTTGTTCGAAGAGGCTGCGCGTCTTGTTGTTCGTCATCAGCAGGGTTCGACATCTTTAATCCAGAGGAAAATGAGTATTGGATATAATAGAGCAGGTAGAATTATTGATCAATTAGAGGCTGCTGGGATTGTGGGACAATACGAAGGAAGTAAAGCAAGACAGGTTTTATATCCGGATGAATATTCTTTGGAACAGTATTTGAATAGTCTTAACGAGAATAAATAAATTTAAATAAAATGAAAAAATTGATTACTTTAATTTGTCTTGCATTTATAGGAATTGCTGGCTTTTCGCAAAATGACGCCGCTGCAATTACATTGTTAGATGAGGTTTCTGCAAAAACTGAAAGATATTCAAGTCTTAAAATAGAATTTAATATGTATATCGAAAATTTACAGAGTGGTAAAAGAGATAAATATGTTGGGGCAGCATCTTATAAATCAGGATTATATAAACTTGACATTATGGGGCAAGTCGTTTATTCAGACGGTGAAACTAATTGGACATATTTAAAAGACGCTGAAGAAGTAAATATTACCGCTAATGCTGATAATGAAACGGTAATGTTGAATCCTCAAAGCTTGCTAAAAGATTATAAGACCACTTATAAAGTAAAATACGTTGCAGATAAATTTGAGCAGAATAGACCGCTTGTCGAAATTGATCTTATTCCAAAATCTGTAGAGGGTAAAAAATACACAAAAATTTCTGTGAAAATAGACAAAACTAAAAAGCAAATCTATTCGGTTAGATATGTAGGAAAAGATGGCGTTAGCTATTTAATTGAAGTTTATAAGTTTTTTGAAAACCCAACAATACCAGATACGGAAATTAAATATAGTGAATCTTTATTCCCTGATGCTGAAGTTATTGATATGAGATAAATATGAGAGGCGAAAGCCTCTTTTTTTATGCACATTAATAACATCATGGATATACTTGGAGTTCATTTTTAATAAAAGACCCCAGACTTAAATTTCTGCCAAAATTAATTTAGATTATATCTAGTCGCTATTAAAAAACTTTTTAAAAATAGTAGAAACTTTTTATTAGTGAAGACACACTAATTTGGACACTACCAAAGGTCCAAATTGAGTGAAACATTAATATGGGACATTTTTTTTCTAATCGGGATTATTGCTTATAAAAAATAAAAAGAGGCTGTTCGATTAAAACAGCCTCCATTTTCTGACACAATTTTGAACAAATTAGTTTCTTACCAATTGTAATGCTCCTTTTTGTTCAATTTTATTCCCAAATGTATCCTCTCCTTTTATTATGTAGTAATATAAACCCTCGCTAGCATCATTATTTCCATTTATTTTTCCATTCCAAAAATTACTAATGTTATTATTTTCAAATACTACTTCACCTAATTTATTTATAATTTGGATGTTGTAGGATTTCATTTCGTTTTCAGCAATGACTTTAAAGTAATCCCCGATACCATCGCCATTAGGTGTGAAAATGTTTGGTATTCTGAAACATGTTCCGGAAACATGGATGGTTTCAGAATAGGTCGAAGAACACTCTCCATTAATTCTGGCCGTTAGCTCGATAGTGTATTCACCTTGATTTTCAAATTCAAATTCAGGATTATCTCCAGTAATGTGTTCTTCACCGTTGATTTCCCATGTGAACAGAATATCAGGACTTTGTTCGTATCCGTGACCATCTAATCTGGTCATATTTCTGATTATATATTTATTATTTGATAT
>CAZUQY010000360.1:0-3659 GCA_964622935.1 uncultured Bacteroidales bacterium
TTTGTAACTAGTTTGATTTACACTATCACTATTGTAAATACTAATTAAATCCTGTAATGTTATAACCATTCCTACCGGGATAGTTGTTACAGGTGGTCCATAATGGACATCGAAATCGTTGTGGATACAACTACTAAAAACAAGAAATAAGCTTGCTAGAATCAAACCGGTTTTTATTGATATTTTTTTCACGATATATTGTTTTAAATATTGTTATTATTATTACTCACATCTAAGGTCTTCCATATTAACCTCATCAATAGATCTTATTAGTATTTGCCAATCATCTCTATATTTTGTTGCAATGCCTATGATAGTACCATTTCCATTTGGAATCTCATAGCTAGCAAAATTAGCATAATCACTAGTTCTTATTGCTATTTCTTTTCCTGAACAATCTTCTACATTTCTATTTGTTGCAAAAGTACCACCTTCAGTTGCATAAGTATGACTTGTGTCTGTTGATGAAAACTGAATATTTTGTAGTTCAACAAGTTTGCAATTATAATCACCTGTTTCAATTTCTTCGATTGTGACCACAGCAGGAGTTAATGGAACTTCTTCTTGCTGTAAAATTATACTTTTTTCTGTATCAAGTATATCCGTAAATAAAAGTTCTAATTTTCCTTCATAATTATAAAGAGAAACGCCATTTAAGTTAATTCTGATATACTGACCAACTTCATACATTTCAGCATAGCTAAATTTATAAAGATTTACTCCTCCTGAAGTGTCTTCTACATATGCTTCTTTATAAATATTCCCTTCAAAATCGTCCATTGTTACAGTCGCATACAAAATATAATCATCTTCAAATGTATAGTTATCACCACTATCTGCATGAATCTGGTAAATATCAGCAATAGTTAGTAATTCGTAATCCTCTACAGTGTCTACTGGTGGGACATCTAACTCCTCATCACAACTTGTCATAAAGAAAGGTGTGATTAAAACTGCTGCTAAAAATATAATAAATCTGCTTTTCATTTTGCACATATTTTTAATTATTAAAATCTGAAATATAAATTCAAGAAATAAGATCTACCATATAAGTGGAAGTACTTATTTGGAAATTTATTAATGTCAGTATTATCGAAACGATACTGTTCAAATCCGTTTGTAACAAGATCTGTATTATCCAAAATATTATTTACACTCAAAGTAAATCCAACTGAATAATCGTTAATTCTCCATGATTTACCACCCCAAATATCAATAGTGAATCCGGGATCAAGTTTTTCCTGTTCCAAAATACTTTCAAGTTGCGGATCGGAATCAACATAAATATCTAATGCTTCAACAGTATGTTTTTCTGGATTTATATTAACATAACTTTCTGCAAAATAATTCGCATTAATTCCAAAAAACCAATATTTAGGTGCACTATATTTTCCACCAAGAGAGGCTGCAAATTCAGGCATAGACCCAATATGATAATTTTTAATGTATACTGTTCTATTTTCAGCAAGTACCTCAGAGCTATTATCCTGAGCAATTGTCACGTTAGGACGACTACTATATAAATACTTACCATATCCTGAAACAAAGGTGGCGGTAACAGTTGAGCTAAGTTTCGCCTCAATCCCCAACTCTCCACCATAATGCACTTTGTCAACGCCTGTCATTGCATAATTTACAAATGTACGTAACTCATCATGATAAAAACTTGTAGATTTAATCCCATCCAAGAATTGTGTGTAGAATCCAGTTAATTTAAATTGCAGATATGGGGAGCGATAATAATAACCCAAGTCTGCAGAGTATATCTTTTCACTTGTCAAATTGTCAACAACATGACTTCTTGTTCTTGGTGAAACAAATGCATCGCGAACAAAAGGAGCTCTTGTTAAGTAGGCAGCATTTAACAAAACGAAATTACGTCCTGTTATTTTCAAATTTAAACCACCCTTAACTCCATAATTGAAGAATTTCTGTGTTGGACTATTACCAAAAGAAGCTGCCGGAAATTTTCCATTTCTCATGTTTCCTGTACGCCAAAACTCAGTATATGATAAATCTATTCCACAGAACAAATCAATTTTACTCAATTTAGCCTCTGTTTGAGCAAAGACGTTGGTTTTATTTGTATTCATAACAAAATCATACCCAAACAAATCTCCTTGTTGAACAATACTATTTGGATTGTCAACATCACTTTGTATAATATATTCGTCGTCAAAATCCCTTTCAGCAAACTGATCAATATCTAACCACCAATCGCCACCCAACAAATCCTCAACAAGTTTATAATTATGTGTTTTGTTTGACATATAAGTAACACCAGCAATTAATCTTGATTTTTCGGAAAGTTCCTGGCTAAAAAGAGTAGAGAAATCAAATCTATTTATATCATACCTTCTATCCTCAACAATAAATTTTGCACGATTTCCGGTAACGTCAACACCATCTTCTCCTCCAACATTTTCAACTGTATACAAATTTTTTCTGTTAGCATCATAAAAAGCATCCCAATCTAACTGACGGAAAGTTTCGCTTGTTTGCCACATTCCAGTAAGATATTGATACTCGTACTCATCTTCTTCATAATAACTAGGAAAATTTCTGTAATAGTCAGGTCTTGGATCTGCAGCATCATACCAATTTAATGCAGTCGAACCAGCACGCCCAAACATATAAGATACCGAAGTAGTAAGTTTCATTTTTGGATTAATATCCCAATAATGTGACAACATTGTACGTGGTTGATGATATGTTCCAACTTTGGCATTTCTCTTTACTCCATTTTGGTATCCCCAATTAGAGTTATAAAAATTATCACCTGTCAGCTCATAAACCTCGGCAGTTCCCACACTTGATTTACCTCTTCTAGAAGGAGAGCCCATAAATGTCAAGCCGAAGCTATGATGATCATTAATTTTCTTTTCCACAGCAAGAAAATACGAATAAGCTTCATAGAATGAACCTTGAACATATCCTTCCTGAGCCCATCTGGATGATCCTGAAAAAGTAAATGCCCAACCATTATCCATTAATCCGGTAGAATGAGTTATCATTACTCTGTTACGATACGATTTATTTGCCGACGAATATGAAATGCTTGAACCAGGGCGTTGTTTTGATGCACGAGTAATAATATTCGTTGCACCACCAATACCTCCAAATGAATAATCTGAAAATACAAGACCTGAACTAACTACTTTGTTACGCATAACATCATTCAATCCACCCCAATTACCATAAGCTGGTCTACCAGTTTCGGCATCATTTACATAAATACCATTAATTAATACATAAGAGTTCTGGTTATCATAACCTCTTATCCTAAATCTGGCTTGTCCAAAAGTGTAACCGGCAGTGTTTACATAAACATCTTTAGATGCACTCAATAACCCAGAAATGTCCTGCGACTGATTATCACTATCAAAATCAGAATCGGTCAATGTAATTACAGGAATTTCGGGACTTGTGTCAGGCACTGTGTCAGTCACCTGAGCGAAACCAGACAAAGTACCCAGTAACGCTATAAAAATCAATGTCCTTTTTTTCATTATTTTGTAAATTTTATTTCCTCTTAGTAAATTAAGGTGACAAAGTTAATCTATTTCCTTTTAATTAATGTATTATCTTTATAAAAATTTAAGTTCGTAGATTCAAGAAGCAAATGCAACAAATTCATAGAAAACATCTTTCGGTGTTCT
>CAZUQY010000361.1:0-3653 GCA_964622935.1 uncultured Bacteroidales bacterium
GAGCCAAATTTGTTTAATTTTTAATAACGTCCCGATTTTAATGGGACACTAGTGAGGCTCTATGTATCTCTTGACATCTGGTTTGGTTCACGACTCGTTATTTATTGGATAATTATCCCTTTGATAATATATCATAAAAAAATGCTGAGAGAAAAATATTTCATCGGACTGATATTATGGCTATTTTTTAGTTTTATTGGTGCTAATGCATCAGGTAATCTTTATGGCCACCAGATTAAACAAATAATGCCAGCCTTATCGATAATAATAGCTATCCTTCTAACTCAGACAACAATAGGTTTTGATAAGAAATTAAACTCTTTTAAGAAAAACATTGCTGTACTAATTGTTTCGATCATCATCATCTCGATACCTTATAACAATTTAATTATTAACGGCTATTTTAATGGCTTTCCTGAACCAGAAAAGGAACTAGGCCTATGGATAAAAGAAAATTCAACAAAACAAGATTATATTTATATAGTATCTTATTGGGGTAGTGGTCAAGTATTGTCATACTCCGAAAGAGTTTCATCTTCCAAATATTTTAACCTCATATTTGTGAAAACTGATTATATTAAAGAAATATTATTAAAAGATTTAGAAAACAATCAACCTAAATATTTAATAGTTAGTTCTAATTATGGTGAAAAATGGATCGCGCCTTATAAAAAATTTATGTCAGAGTACAGTTTCCTATTCTCTCATGACTCATACAATGTGTACCTACTTAATTCGAAATAGAAAACATTGAATATTTCACAATAGCTTCCTTTCCAAATTTATAACAAAATCAAGGATTAAAATTCAACAGCAATAAGCTCTATTTAGAATCATTCTAAAATGTAAAAAAAAGTATTTATTTGCTTTTCTTTTAAAAAAAACTAAACTATGTTTGTACTAATAAATTATGATTTATTAATTAAAAATTATAAAAAAATGGCTTACAAAATTAATGACGACTGTACTGCTTGTGGTACATGTATCGATGAATGTCCAGTTGAGGCAATTTCTGAAGGTGATATCTATGTAATTGATCCAGACGCGTGTACTGATTGTGGTGCTTGCGCTGACGTATGCCCAGTTGAAGCTATTCACCCGGAATAGTCAAAAAAAAATTGATCTAGTGAGACTGTTCGCCATTGGAGAACAGTCTTTTTTTTATTAATATGAGACATTTTGTTGACTAATCAGTATAAAAAGATAGCACGTTGAATTTTGCCTTAAATTAACCGTCTTAGAATTCTTTAACAATCTCATTTATTTCCTCAAAATAATTAATCTCTTCAAATTTGTATTCTTCGGGAGTTGTATTTTGTCCATAGTTAACAATTACAGGAAATTCAGGAGGTTCTATTACAGCAATCATAAGTCTATACTTTATTCCTTCAGGATAAAATTCTTCCCAAATAGCAATATTCTTTTCTTCATCAATAATATAAATATTGATTTCCTTACTAAGAGTTTTTTCTGTTTCGCTTAATGCAAAAACATTTAAAACAAAATGATTATCAGTCTTTTTTCTGTATGTATCTATCACCTCAGCCTTTACTCCGTGAATATCGTATACCGCAAGACATGAATCTGTAATCATTACACGGTAGTTATGCTCCGGACTTGCAGGACAATAAAAATAGTATTCATCGCTATACAATGCCAGTGGTATCCATTTTCGAGGCAGCTCCGATTTTTCTAGTAAAACTTCTGTATCGTCCTTTGATTTTTTTTGCTTTATCAACTTATTATAAGAATTACGATATGCTGCAATTTCAAATTTTGTAGGCATCTCAAAATCACAAATTCTATCAAAATACTCAGGATTATTTGTATTATCAATAAAAACAAGCTTAAGGTCACCCTCCTCTCCAATCTTTTGAATAATAGTTACCGAATCAATATTAAAAGGCAAATCCTTAACCAGAAAATCATCCTCATCATTTATCTTAACCGTGTCCTGTTTTTCACCTACTTTCTTTCTCTGATTAGAAGAAGGTAATTTATCAGGTTTATAATCTCCACATGAGAAAAATATAAAAATTACCGCTATAAAAACACAAATGTTGTTAAATTTCATTTCAGTATAGAGTGTCTCAAAAAATAAAAAAGCTCTAAGGTGTCTTCGACTACGCTCAGCCACCTAACTTATTTATTTCAAATATTTATCAAGCCATGCTTTAAATTCTCTCTGCCATAAGATACTATTCTGAGGCTTCAGCACAAAATGCGATTCTTCCGGGAAGATAAGTAATTTGCTCTCAACATCATTAAGTTGTGCTGCATTGAAAGCCTGTAAGCTTTCAGTGTAAGGAATTCTAAAATCATAGCCTCCAGTAATTATTAAGATTGGAGTATTCCAGTTCTGTACAAATTTATGAGGAGAATTCTCGTATGATTTCTGTGCAGTTTCATTTTCTTTTTCCCAGTATGCTCCACCAAGGTCATGATTCACAAAGAACATTTCATCAGTAGCCGCATATTGCGATTCGAGGTTAAACATTCCGCAATGTGAGATAAAAGCTTTAAACGTATGTTCTTCGTTATGTCCGGCAAGCCAGAAAACAGAAAAACCGCCATAACTTGCCCCGACAGCACCAATCCGATCAGCATCAATGTATGATTCATCTTTAAATGCATTAACAGCCGACATATAATCTTTCATGTTTTGACCTCCGTAGTCACCAGAAATCTGAGCATTCCATTCAGTTCCAAAACCTGGAAGCCCTCGTCTATTAGGTGCAATGACAACATATCCGTCTGCAGCCATCATTTGAAAATTCCATCTATAAGAGAAAAACTGTGAAACAGCACTCTGTGGACCACCCTGACAGTAAAGAATAGCAGGATATTCCTTTGTTGCATCAAACTTTGGTGGTAATAGGAGCCATACTAACATTTGCTTGTTATCTGTTGTTGTAATCCATTTCTCAAGCACCCGACCAAATTCAATATTATCGTAAATATGTTTATTTGTAAAAGTTAGCTGTTTTTCAATCCCAGATTTGTCAACTTCGAAAATCTCTGTTGCCATCGACATTGACATTTTTTGAGCAATAAAATTGCTGTCGAAAGAATCTAGTGATGTGAAATCATGCATGCCTTCTGTAAGTTGAATCACTTCACGAGTTTTGGTATCAATACTAAAGATTTGATTCGTAGCATTAATTACAGATATAAAATAAATTTTCCCATATGCACCATCTTCAATAGGCCAAACTACATTTCCAACATTATAATCAAAGTCTTCTGTAAGATATGTTTTTGAACCAGTTTCAAAATCCATAACAAACAATCTTTCTTTATCTGATTCATATCCTGGAGTTTCCATACTAATCCATGAAATCATTTTTGAATCTGGAGAGAATGCGGGATATTTATCGTATCCTAACATTCCTTTAGTAATATTATCTGTTGTTTCTTTTTCAATATCATACAAATAAATATCTGAATCTGTACTCAAAGAATATTCTTTACCTGTCATTTTCTTACAAGTATATGCAATGGTTTTTCCATCAGGACTCCAGCACATCTCTGCATCATCAAAATATGGACTCATTGGCGCATCCCATCTTTCGCCTTCCATAATATCTTTAGGTTCGCCAACAGTTAATCCATCAAAATCAGCAACAAAAATATGTGAATAAGCATAATCATGC
>CAZUQY010000362.1:0-3635 GCA_964622935.1 uncultured Bacteroidales bacterium
CCTGTTTCGTAACTGTATTTAACAATGGCGTTACGTGCCATATTTAAATTTGTATAATGCAGTCCGTCTTGCATTGAAACGAGTCCATATACTCCATTTTGGCGAAAGGTACCCTTCTTATATAAATCTTCAACAACAATTTCCTCTTGAGACTTAACAACCTCTGGAACAAATATCAGGATACAAAGAAACAAGGAAAATAATGTCGTTAATCTCTTTAGTCCCATACTCAAAGTACGGTTTTCAAATACGCGGTTTTTACTCATAGTTTTATTGTTTTTTATTTGTATTCGTGATTACTTCGTAATTCATAATCTAATAATTTGAGTTAATATATTCTTTCATCAATCGTTTAAATTCTAGAAATGCAGCTTCTAGCTTTTGCATCTCTACTGCAAAAAAATCAAAAACTGAAGTCCAATTATTTTTATTGTATATATTTACTTTATCAAGTTCTTTATATATTGCACACACTACTTTTCCACTATCGGTAACAAATTGATCTTCCCAAATCCAACCTTTACCCAATTCTTCCTCGTATATCTTTTCAAAATCTTTAATTCTAACAAAAATATCAAAACGTTTATCTTCACTTCGATATTCAATCAGCAATAAAACTTTAGCATTATCACGATTAATATCAAACTTAAGTGCAATATCCTTTAATCCTGTATTATAAGTTATCCATTTACGCTTTGCTCCAATGTATTTACGTGAATATACATCAAATGCAATCCAAAATTCTTTTCGTATTTTTGCAGCCTCTACTTTGCTGTACATACAATCTTAATGTTTTATACAAAAATAATTATATTCTTCAAATATTTCAGATAAATGCCTTAAAGAAAACTTAAAATAAGATTTAAAACATATTGTTTAATGCATGGGGCATGGGGCAGAGTGCATAGAGCTAGCTTGATAGGAAATTAAACTTCCGCTTACGAAATTTACTATATAAGTTAACCAAAGCATAAGTGTCTTTGCTTTTTACCCTTTGCCCTATACCCCATGCTCCACGACCATCTATTAATACGATTATTCATCTAATGCCGCACAAAACCAAATCATCAAATCTTGTATATTTTTAGAAAAAATAACAACAATGTCAATAAAATTGTATTTTTGAGCTAATGAAAACGATATCAGGAAAAACTGCAAAAGTCATTCTCTCTATAAGCATTGCCATTTGGGTAACACTTATAGTGTCGTTTATGTTTTGTCTTCCTGACCCATTATTTAATGACCCATATTCAACTGTAGTTCTCGACCAAGATGAATATATCTTAGGTGTCAGAATTGCTAAAGACGGACAATGGCGCTTCCCTGAAACAAATATGGTTAGCGATAAGTTTGAAAAATGTATTCTCACATTCGAAGACAAACGATTTTACAATCATCTAGGAGTTGATCCTTTTGCTATGTTTAGGGCAATTAAACTAAATCTTGGCAAAGGAAAAATCGTTAGTGGAGGCTCAACAATCACCATGCAAGTCATAAGGCTTTCAAGAAAAGGAAAATCTAGGAGCATAAACGAAAAAGCAATTGAAGTCATATTAGCTACACGACTTGAATTAAAGTATTCAAAAAAAGAGATATTAGGCTTGTATGCTTCTCATGCTCCATTTGGTGGTAATGTTGTTGGCATTGAGGCGGCAGCCTGGAGATATTTTAGTAGAAGCCCCGATCAATTATCATGGGCAGAAAATGCAATGTTAGCAGTTTTACCTAATGCTCCTTCAATGATCAATACTGCTAAAAATCGAAATCTATTAAAAGTAAAAAGAGACAAACTTTTGCATACATTGTTTGAATTAAAATATATTAGTGAGACAGAACTTGAACTAGCCTTGGACGAACCAATACCGGAACATCCGACACCCTATCCTATGTATGCGTATCATTTGACAGATAGAGTATCTGCTGAACATAAAGGTGATAACTCCAAATCTCAAACAAAAATTGACATCAACTTACAAAAACAAGCTAATGATATTGTAAACAGGTTTAACGACAAATACTCAGCTAATGAGATAAATAATATTGCATGTCTAATAATAGATGTAGAAACAGGAAATGTCAAGGTATATATTGGCAATGCAGATATTACATCAGATATTCCTGAAAAAGCTGTAGATATGGTAAAAGCTCAGCGAAGTACCGGTAGCATTCTTAAACCTTTTCTTTACGCTGCAATGTTAACTTCAGGTGAGATGTTACCAAAGACTCTTTTAAAAGACATCCCAACAAAAATGGGGAGTTTTTCTCCTGAAAACTTTGACAGAGGATTTGATGGAGCTGTTCCGGCCGATGAAGCTTTATCAAGATCGCTGAACATTCCTTTTGTTTATCTTTTAAAAGATTATGGCATATCAAAATTTCAGTACATTCTCAAAAGTTTAGAATTTAATACTATCAATAAAAGTTCCGAATACTATGGCCTTTCCCTTATATTGGGAGGTGCCGAATCAAGCCTGTGGGATATTTGTTCTGCTTATGCGTCCATGGCAAGAAGCTTGAAACATTTCACGTCTAACAGCTCAAGATATTGCACAAGCGATTATCACAAAGCAAATTACCTCATCAATGAAAGTGAATCAAAAAGTGGCATTATTAAAAAAACCAGCTTTCTTTCAGCAGCAGCAATTTGGTATACTTTTGAGGCAATGACATCAGTTAATCGTCCGGGACAAGAGAAGATGTGGCGCAGATTCAGTTCCAAACAAAAGGTAGCATGGAAAACCGGAACAAGCTTTGGATTTAAAGATGCCTGGTCTATTGCTGTGACACCCGATTATGTTGTTGGAATATGGGTTGGCAATGCTTCAGGAGAAGGTAGAGCTGGTATCGTTGGTTTATCGGTTGCTGCACCTGTATTGTTTGAGATTCTGAATATTTTACCTAACTATATTCAATGGTTTGAAACTCCATTTGACGAAATGATTCAAGTGCCTATTTGTTCAAAAAGTGGACACCTCGCTGGGCCTCACTGCCCTAAAGTTGACACAGCATGGATACCTGCAACCGGAATAAACTCTACAACATGTCCATATCATAAAACAATAAATCTGGATCAAAGTGGCTCATATAGAGTAAATTCAAATTGTTACCCTGTCGACCAAATGATTAAAAAGAATTGGTTTGTGCTACCTCCTGTTATGGAAGCATATTATCGAACTCAAAACTCATGGTATCAAACTTTACCGCCATTTCTATCAGGCTGTAACGAAGTATCAATTCGTTCAGGAGAAGTAATGGAATTAATATATCCTAGTCAACTATCCAGAGTTCTAATACCAATTGAAATAACCGGCGATACTTTACCTGCAGTTTTTAAAGTCGCTCATAGGGATGATGATGCAAAAATTTACTGGTATGTAAATACGAAATATTATGGCTACACTCAAGACTTCCACGAAATGGGATTTAAGTTAACCTCTGGTGAATACACCTTAAATCTAATGGATGATAAAGGGAATAAAATTAGTAAGAAATTTGTTGTCGTTGATAAAAGTTAATAGCTTCCAAACAACTCATAAGCTCTTATTTTACTGTAATTAGTTTTTCTTCAATCTTTACCAAATGACCAAATGAAGGATAAAATAAATCATGGTCTTTAAGAATCTGCTCGACTTCGT
>CAZUQY010000363.1:0-3629 GCA_964622935.1 uncultured Bacteroidales bacterium
AACTGATACGACCGAGCCACATGTAGGCTCTATTACATAAACACAAGATTGGTTATTTTCGTAATTTTCATTAGATGACCCATCATTAAAAGACCCTTCATGACCAGTTATATATTTTGTGTCTCCGCAATATTCAGGATAAGAGTCTCTAGGATATATATCTTTAACCATACTTTGATTAATATTAAAGTTGTTTTCATCGCCACCTGGGGTTGCTGTTGATGTTAAATCGTCTAAAGTGTAATAGCCGTTTCCGGCACCACCCCATCCCCAGTTCATATGAAAAGAGTCGTCCTGATAACCATCGCAATTCCAAGCGTGTCCTGATTCTGTTGAACTACCCGAATAAACAACAGGTTTGTTAGCATTAATTTGTGCTATAATAAGATTTTTCCAATTTGTTTCGGTATAATTTGATTTCTCAACATACTGTGTTGAAGTTGAATACATAAAATAGTCTTCTAAAGCATCTTCGATTTTATCTGTTTGGCTTCCAGAGCCATCAGGACCCCAATACATTGAAACACCAACACTAGCGTGATAATTTATTTTTCCAAGTTCTTCATTTACATATAAAGATGCTTCGTTTGGTATTGAATTCCAGTCGTATGTTTGTGAGGCAAAGTTAATTGTGATGTTGCCATATCCTCCATTAAACCAACTTGAATGATATTTTGATCCTTCTCCATTTGGAGGCCAATTATAATATTTCATTACTTGAAGCATTGCAGTTGCTACACAACCTACCGGAACGTGTCCATTTGTGTAAGTAGCATCAGCATCAACAGGACATTGTGCATTATAAGTCCATCCTTGATCCCAATTAATGTTCTTAAGTAGGTTAGGAGATGTGGCTTTTTGCTTATACCCATTTTCATGATTGTAGCTTAATAGCTCTGTCCATTCCTGTGTGTCTTTTAAATTTGCTTGCAAATCATTTTCAGAAGCAAAATCGATACAATCCTGATAATATTTAAGCATTTCTACTTGTGCAGGAGACATATTGTGATTATTAAAACCACTTTCGAACGAATATGCTAAAACAGGTTGAATTTTATCATCAGACGAAATAATTACATATCCTTCGTCTCCATTTATGTTAAAAACATAAAAATTGTATTCGGAATTTTCTGCAGGATCAATCAAACAGTTCATTTGAATGTTTTCCCATTGAGCTTGCTTCACATTACTGATACTTTGATAGTAGTGATTTTTTGCAGCTTTTTCGGCATCTTTTCTAGGTACAAAGTCGGCAAATAGCCCGACTGAAATCAGAGAAATAAAAGTAAGTAGTAATAATTTTTTCATAACGAATTTATAATTTATTTATAAAACAAAGTAAGCGATATTTAGCTTGATATTAGTATCAAGACAATAAATTTATACATTTGGCTGCATAGGGTCTAATAAATCTATATTATAGTGTAGCCCTATTGATTCACGTCTGTCCATAGCCATTTTTATTATCAGATAACCAACATTGATGATATTTCTGAGTTCACATATACTTATAGTAACCTTTGAAGACTTAAAAAGTTCTTCAGTTTCGCTGTAAATTATATGTAATCTGTCGAGAGCCCTTTTTAGTCGTAGGTCGGAACGGACAATACCAACATAGTTACTCATAATTTGTTGCACTTCTCGTAAAGAATGAGAAACAAGTACTAGTTCTTCGTTTTTTACTGTACCCTCATCGTTCCAATTTGGAATTTTATTTTTGATAGCCTCGTATGTTTTTGTTTTTTGCGATGAAGCTTTTGCAGCTCTATAAGCAAAAACAACTGCTTCGAGCAAAGAGTTTGACGCAAGTCTGTTTGCCCCGTGTAATCCTGTAGAAGCAACCTCTCCAGCGGCAAATAAGTTTGTTATGGAGGTTTTGCCATCTTCATCAGTCTTAATGCCACCACATAAATAATGTGCTGCTGGAGTTACGGGAATAAGGTCCTTTTTTAAATCGATACCAATATCTAAACATTTTGCATAAATAGTTGGAAAATGGTCCATTAAAATATCTTTTTTAATATGACGTGCATCAAGGAAAACAAAATTTTCCCCAGATATTTTCATCTCGCTATCAATTGCTCTGGCAACAATATCTCTAGGTGCCAATGAGCCTCTCTTATCATATTTAAGACAAAAATCCTCCATTTCTTGATTTCTTAGAATTGCTCCTGCTCCGCGAAGTGCCTCGGTTATCAAGAAAGAGGGTTTTGTTTCTGGATTGTAAAGGGATGTAGGATGAAATTGAACAAACTCCATGTTCTCAACGGTTGCTTTAGCACGGTATGCCATTGCAATGCCATCTCCTGTAATATTTATTGGATTTGTTGTGTGTAGATATACATTACCGCAGCCACCGGTAGCAATAAAAGTTTTGGATGCAAGAACAGTGAAAATCTTCTCTTTTTTTTCATCTAGGACATATGCGCCATAACACATTATGTCGGTACGAGAACGTTTTACATTTTCTCCAAGATGGTGTTGAGTTATTATCTCAATGGCAAAGTGATTTTCATATACACTAATATTAGGATTGTTTTTCACTTCATCAATGAGTGCTCGCTGTATTTCTTCGCCTGTCTTATCTTTATAGTGTAGTACTCTTTTTTCAGAATGCCCGCCTTCTCTATTGAGATCGTATAAACCATCTCTATCTTTGTCAAATTTGGTCCCAATGTTAATTAGATCATAAATCCTATCAGGGCCCTCTTTCACTACTATGTCTACTATTTTTTTATTATTTATTTCACAACCGGCAATAATAGTGTCATTTATGTGCTTTTCGTAAGAATCAGGGTTGTATAATACAGATGCAATACCTCCTTGTGCCTTTGAAGTAGTAGTTTCGTCAATGCTAGTTTTTGATATTATTGCAACTTTCCCATAGTGACTTACTTCAAGGGCGTAAAACAAGCCAGCTATACCGCTGCCAATGACTAAGAAATCAAATTCAACCTTCATGAAAAATATTTTGTGCAAATATAGAAAAGATATTTAAGATTTTTTAATGCCATAATAGACTAATGTTTCATAGTTGTGTTTTTATTTATATTCAAATTGAGTATTATTAAATCAAAAAATGTATTTTAGCGGATAACAATTATTGGATTATTACGTAATAAGTAAAAAAGATAAGGATGAAAGATAAATTAGTTACATTAGTTATCTACAGATATGAATATCGTGCCGAGATTTTACAGGATAAACTTGATGAGGCGGGTATTGAAAGTTCAATTTCAAATGAAAGTGTATTAGGGCAAATTGATGGCATAAGAGTTATGGTAATGGATAAAGATTATGCTGAAGCTATCAAGATTTATCGCGAAGTGAGACGCTTGTATGATACGCATTCAAAGGAAGTTCTAGAAGAACCAGAAGAAGAATAGTTAGAAATTAGGAATTCTTTAGTGTGGTAAAAAGTGCCCTATATTTCTTGGTTGTTGTAACTTACGAGTAAAATTTACTATTAAGTTAAACTAGGCATAAGTGTCTTTTGTACACGCTTTATTTCCCGTACTTCATGCTTTATTTCAAATAGATTTTTACTAATCTTATTAGATTGATTCAACCCTAGCTAAATTAATAAGAAATTAGGTTAGATTAGTTCTTTTAGTTCTTTTATTACGATT
>CAZUQY010000364.1:0-3615 GCA_964622935.1 uncultured Bacteroidales bacterium
TCCAGAATATATCAAAGCAATTCGTAATGATGATATGGAAGAAGGTCTTCGCATATTATATGATACAAATCCACTCCCAGAAATTTGTGGACGTATTTGCACACACAAGTGTGAAACTGTTTGTTCTGTTGGGCATACTGGCGATCCTATTTCAATAAGATGGTTAAAAAGATATATTGCAGATCAGAATCCTTCAGATAAATTTAAAGAAATTCTAGGAACAGATACAATTGAGCAAAACGGAAAGAAAGTAGCTATAATTGGTTCTGGACCATCTGGACTATCTGCTGCTCACTATTTGGCTCTAATGGGATATTCGTGTACAATATTTGAAAAACTACCTCTTGCTGGTGGTATGATGCGATATGGTATTCCTGAGTATCGTTTACCTTATGATCAAATTGATAAAGATATCGATTACATCCTATCATTAGGTGTAGATATTAAATACAATACTATAATTGGAAAAGATATTACATTAGAACAACTAAATAAGGACTTTGACGCAGTATTTTCTGGTACTGGACTACATTTAGGTCGTAGTACAAGGATCCCTGGAACAGAGCATAAAGACGTTTATTTTGCAACAGACTTATTACGTGAGATTTCACTTGGAAAAGAAATCCCTGTAGAAAAGAAAGTTGTTGTTATTGGTGGTGGTAATGTTGCAATGGATATTACACGTTCTATTGCTAGGTTACAGAATCAAAAATATGGCGAAGTAAACGTTATAGCAACATCATTAGAATCTGAAGACATAATGCCTGCAGATCGTGAAGAGATTGTTGAAGGACGCGAAGAATTAGCGAAAATAATTCCAGGTTGGGGTCCAGTAGATATTAAAATTGAAGACGATAAAGTCAAAGGACTAAATGTTGTTAAATGTATGTCTGTATTTGATGAAAGTGGTAGATTCAATCCTAAATTCAATGAAGAGATTAAAGATTTCTTCGAAGCAGATATGGTGATAGAATCAATTGGTCAAGGTATGGACCTATCCTACTTTTCTGATTCAATAAAGGAAAATATAAAAATGGATAACAGAGGTAGAATTATCGTTGATAATTATTTCCAGTCAAGTTTAGATTGGTTATTTGTTGGTGGAGATATGATTCAAGGACCTGATGTTATTCATGGTATTGAAAACGGACACAAAGCAGCTATCGGAATCGATAATTTCATTAACCAGAAAAAGAAATAATTATGAAAGTAGATTTGTCAACATCCTATATGGGTTTAAACCTAAAAAACCCAATAATAGTTGGAGCATCAGGATTAACAGATAATGTAGAGAATATCGTTAAACTAGAAAAACACGGAGCTGCAGCAGTAGTTCTAAAGTCTCTCTTCGAGGAACAAATATTAATGGATATTGATAGTCAAAGAATGAACAACATTTTTGACTCATACTCTAATGTTGAAAACTACATTGGCTTTTACACTAAGCAAAATTCACTGAATAAATATATCAAACTAATCACGGATTCAAAAGCGAAAACAAGTATTCCAATTATTGCAAGTATAAACTGTGATTCAAATGGTGAATGGATTGATTTTGCAAAGAAAATTGAGAAAGCTGGAGCTGATGGACTTGAATTAAATATTTTCATTCTTCCTGCAGATGCAGAAAAGAAAGGTGAAGAAATTGAGCAGATATATTTTGATATTATCAAATCTGTAAAGTCTGTTGTAAATATCCCTATTGCTGTAAAAATGAGTTATTACTTCTCTGGTTTTGCAAACTTTGCAACAAAATTATCAAATGCAGGAATAGACTCAATGGTATTTTTCAACCGCTTCTTCTCTCCTGATATAGATATTAAAACACAAAAGATTGTCTCTACAAATGTGTATAGTACTCCTGCAGAAAACTCAATGGTTTTACGATGGGCTGGTATTCTTGCAAATAAATTAAACTGCGATTTAGCTGCATCTACTGGGATTCATGATGGTGAAGGAGTAGTAAAGAACCTAATGGCTGGAGCAAATGCTGTTCAAATGGTATCTGGTCTTTACCTTAATGGTATTGGAGATTTGGTTATTGTAATTCAAGAAGTTGAGAAAATATTATCAGAAAACAATTTCTCATCGGTAAAAGATATTATCGGAATTGCTAATCAGGAAAAAATCACAAATCCACAAGCTTATCAACGTGCTCAATTTATGAAGTACTTTTCTGATAGTGGGAAGTAAACACAGCTATGAAAGGGACGGAGTTGACTTGTTGTTTTCAACAATACTTGTATAACCTAATTTTATATTTTTCTTATACATTTCTATTTACAATTCCAGATGATTATTGGAGTATAGTTAGATCTAGAAAATAAAACTATGGTTTATACATTCATTTTTTTAGGAGCAATCTTGCTTATGATTATTGTTGGTATACTTTATGAAATTCAGAGACCTTCTTTAAGTAGAGTAATGAAAAGAATTAATTCGTTGTATAATGGTGAATTTAATAATTTTCAAGATAGAATTAGAGTATTTAAAGCGTATTTTTTCGTAAGCCAATCGAGAAAAAAGGATAAAATAATGTTGTTTATTACAATAGTAATGAATCTGGCTTTGTTTATTTCTTTAGTTATAATAATTGCAATTCCAATTATCAATCCAAATATCTTAGAAGAGATAAACTATCTCTTTAGGAATACCCCCTAGCTATTACGAGTATACTCGTGAACTTAATAGTAGCAATCAAAATGAGTTTAAAATAATGCAAACTCTCAGCCATTGGTTGGGAGTTTCTTATAGTTTATATTTTACCATTTACAAACTTCTTAAAAATATCGGAAACTTAAAAAAAAACTTTATTGGACGGGTATCGCAAAGAAAGCAGAGAATAAATATTTTCGTGGGTTTATGCTTTCAAAGCAATAAACATTCATGCATTCGTGACTATTTCCCTTCTTAAGAAATCAAAACTTCATCTGTCTCTGTCAATGCTTCCAAACATAGACCTACAAAAACACTAAGTTCGAGACCAATCTTCTCGCATTCCATAATATTTTCGCGACTAACAGATGCTGCAAACCTTTTGTCTTTCATTCGCTTAGTAATAGACTTAACTTTTACTGATGAAATTTGCTTATCGGGATAAATATAAGCTGTTGCGAATATTAAACCACTAATGGTTTCTCCTGCAGCCAAAGCATGATGTATCCTTTCGCATCGTTCTTTAGGAGCAGAATCTTCATTATGCATTGATATAGCATCAATTATAGTATCCTTAATTCCTTGCTCTTTAAGAATTGGAATAGCTTCCAAACCATGTCTTTTTGGATCTCCTTCTGTAATTTCAACATCGACATCATGTAACAAGCCTGCAAGCCCCCACTCCTCTTCATTTTCCCCAAAATGCTTAGCTAATCTTCTCATAATAAGTTCAGAGGCTATGCAATGAGCAATCATCTTGGGATTTTTAACGTATTGATTTAGTAATTTTAGTGCTTTATCTCTTGTCATAACAATTGTTTTTGCAAAAATAATAGATTATTCTCAATTTTATCCATAATTAAAAACATAAATATAAAATCAAAAAAAATCAAAAAGAACATTATATCTTGGGTTAAATTTATTTTGATGTGCTAAGCTACAAAATAAGGTTCAATCTAA
>CAZUQY010000365.1:0-3606 GCA_964622935.1 uncultured Bacteroidales bacterium
TGGAGTCAAGTTAAAGTTTTTCCTAATCCTGCCGATGATTATTTTGTAATATCATGCGGAGAAGAAATAATTAAAAGAGTTGAGGTTTTTAACTCTCTTGGACAGCTTCTATTAAATGAGAAATATACAGATAATACAGTCATTGTAAATGTTGAGAATTTTAAATCAGGAATTTATTCTATAAGAGTATATTCAGATTATGGAGTTTATACAGGTAAAGTGTTTGTTAAATAGTATCTGGATTCCCTTTCTATTAGTTCTAAAAACTAAAATGAGAATTAGTACTTAATAAAAGTTTCAATTTGAATTGCCGTTTTATTATCAATTTGGATATTATATTTCCCTGAGGCAAACTCTTGAAGGTCTATTTGCAAATATGATTTAGAAGTTTCTGTTTCATATACAATTTTTCCTAATGAGTCAAATATCTTAATTTGTTTCATTGTATTTGTATTGCATTCAAAATTTATTGAAACAATGTTTTTTGCCGGATTTGGAAAAATGGAGAATCCTATTTCAGATTCTTTTTTTATTCTGTCAGCAATAAAATAATATGGTTCTGAATCGCTGTAACATCCCCATTCATTGAATACTCTAACAATATAAGAATCATTTACTGGAGGAGGATAGTATATTTGATTTATTTCTCCTGGAATCTCAATCATACTGCCTGTATACCATTGATATGATAAAGCTTCTGAAGATTCTAACATATTTTCATTAGGCATTGTAATGCTTGGTTGATCAGGAAGTTCATAAACTAGAATATCATGAGAAATAGTGTCAGAATTGTGACCTTGCCAAACAACCAAGTCAATTGTTATAGTCCCAGTTTCAGCTGTCATGTATGGTAAGTTAAGCATGTCAGAAATGAACATATCATTTGTAAACCACTTAAGACTATCAAATAGCATTGTTTCGCAATTTAGAATAACAAGTTCTCCTTGACAAATACTTTCAGATAAATTTGACATGATTGCTGTTGGAGCATTCTCAGTATACATTTTTATACAAAGATCGAAGTTGTTTGATGTTCCTCCACCTACCTGAGTCCAATTGCTGCCATCGTTGCTAATCCAGCATAATCCTGTTGTAGCAGAAAATGCAGATGAACTATATTCTTCGTATTCTTCAATTGGAATTGGTTGGTTTGATCCAGCATCACAAGTATATTTTATCTTAATATATATAGTTGAACCGATAGAATCAGTTTTAAGACTTAATGGTAAAGTATAGAAACCTGCTTCATCACAATTTACACTTGATGATGTAATGAAATCAGATAAAATATTACCAGTTTTAGTACGATATAATTCAACTTCAATTGTTGAATTTTCAGTAACTGCATAGGTCCCAATTCGCTTTATCTGTTGTCCTGACAGATCCCCATTTTCTGGTAAAATTGTATACTTAATAAGAGCATAAGCTTGATTTGTTGAATAACCGAAATTATTTACCCAACCAAATTCGTCATAATAATACACATGTGGGTCATTGTTTACAGGTGGAATATCAACTTTTGTTGGAAAAACAACATTTGAACTTAAAATTCCAGCATCGTAATATGAACAGTAGAAGTAGCCACTGTTTGCCCATGATGTTCCATATGAGTCTTTAATTATCCAACCACCATTATTAGGTGCTCCCGTGAAGGTGAGGTTATCATCCCAGCCAACAATAGTTACACAATGAGCATAAGGTTCGTCTTCACTACCGATAATAGGATCATAATATTTGTAATTTATCGCATCGTAATTTGCTGAAATTCCGTTAAAGAACATACTTGATGCAACGGCTCCGTAGTCTAATAAAGCTTGTTTTATATCATTAATATTCCCAGGGATGATTCTCATCTCTTCAACATAAGCTGCTGGTATTGGTGGAAATGTCATGCTAAATGGGCAATCAGTTAAGCTTGTTGTGTATGGATCCTGAGTTTCTGTTAAAATTCCACGGTGAGCAGATAATAATGCATTTGTCATGTAAAAGTTACCCCATTCGCAAGGTCCCGGATCAAAATTATGACAATCTGTAAGATTATCTTCAGAAAGGTCGTAAGTGCCATAGGATTGTTTTAACCATGATGATTCAATAGCAGCACAGCTTGCAAACGACCAACATGCACCACATGTAAGTCCTTGGTCTTTTACAGGCGTTACTAAATTTAATGGTCTTAGATCGTATGATGTGTCAAATTGAGGATATACGAAATTTGAAAATAATATAGAGAAGAGTAAAATAGATATAACTAGTTTTTTCATAAAGCACTTGTATAATTATACAAAAATAGCAAAAATAAGGTTCTACCACTAATTTGTTGGAAATTTAGTTTTGTAGAAAATTTAAATAAATTATTTATTCGCAAAGTTTGTAACATATGCTTTCTTAGGATTGCAATGAAATTTTGTTAAAGTAGATTCGCTTTTATTGCAATATTTTTTTAATAAAAACTTAATCTAAATTAATAATATTTGTCATTTATTAAGTATGTATTTGTATATTTTGTATATTTACATGAAATTGTTTGTTAACTCCAAAATAAGAATTATGAAATATCTAATAGCACTAAGCTTTGTTCTGCTAACAGGAACTATGTTTGCTCAATTTGGAACCCCTGAACTTGTCAATTATGATAATGCTTTAGGACAAGTTGGAAGGATGATTTGTTTTGATTATGATTATGATGGCGATAATGATTTGTTTGCCGCATCATTAAATGGAAAACTTTTAGTTTTCTTTGAAAATATTGGTGGAGATTCTCTCGCTAGCCAAATTATAGTTACAAGACAATCAATGCCGGCAATGGATACAGCAGACGTAGATGGTGATGGGAAGATAGATTTGATAACACATTCTGAAGAAGGGGTAGGATGGTATAAAAATAATGGGGATAATACTTTTAATGATTTCAATTTGATTTGTGATGTCTTTGGATGTGGATATGCCTGTGATTTTGATTTAGATGGAGATTTTGATGTTGTTATTGCAAAAAGCTTAGAAAATAAAATCACATGGTTTGAAAATGATGGTTTGGGCAATTTTAGTAATGAAATCCAAATAACTAGTGACGGCAATGAACCATTTTATTTACAATTTTATGATTTTAACAATGATGAGGCTCTTGATATTTTAGCATCTTCTTTAGTTGGTAACGTTGATGTATATATGAATAATGAAACTGTGGACTTTCAGAGGCATGAGTTTAGTACTTTTACTTATTTCGAAGATATGTTTAGAATTCCACGAGCATTTTATGTAGATGGAGATGAATATTTAGACGTAGTTAATCCTAATACAACTTTGTTGTATTTTGAAAATCAAGAAGGTTTAGGTTTTGCTGCTCCACAATTTATTTTTCAATACAATATTGAGGCAGATTATTATATTATAGATGATATTTCGGGTGATGGCGATTGGGACTTTTTTATTGGGTCTGATTATATCTTTAGTTGTGCTTCCATTAGGATTTCTGGTATGTCAGAGCAGTACTTTTGTTTTGAAACAGAAGAGGCAAAGTCTTCCAGTTTATTATTCGCAGATTTTGATGGAGATGGAGCAATAGATGCATTGGAAGGCTTAACTACAGGAGGGATTAATTGGTATAAG
>CAZUQY010000366.1:0-3576 GCA_964622935.1 uncultured Bacteroidales bacterium
TGCTAGAGTTATCTTTTTCTATTTTTATAATGGCCTGGCAAAAGCTTTTACATCCTCTGCTTTAATTATAGGACCGCATAGAATAACAAGTCGTTCAATTACGTTTCTGAGTTCTCGAATATTCCCAGTCCATTTAATATCTTGAAGAGCATGAATTGCATTTTTGTCGAGAGTCTTTATTGGAAGCCCTTGTTCTTCACAGGCCATATCAATAAAGTGATCAGCAAGCAAAGGGATGTCTTCGATTCGTTCGTGTAACGACGGAACGTGAATAAGAATCACACTTAAACGATGATAAAGGTCTTCGCGGAAATTGTTTTTTTCGATTTCTTCGCTGATGTTTTTATTTGTAGCAGCTAAAACTCTAACATTCACATTAATGTCTTTGTCGCTACCAACACGATTTATTTTATTTTCTTGCAAAGCTCGCAGAACTTTTGCTTGTGCTGATAAGCTCATATCTCCAATTTCGTCAAGGAAAATGGTTCCTCCATCTGCTTGTTCAAATTTACCTTTCCGCTGTTTAATTGCCGAAGTAAATGCACCTTTTTCGTGTCCGAATAATTCTGATTCAATAAGCTCTGACGGAATGGCTGCGCAATTAACTTCTATAAATGGTTGAGAGTTTCTATTGCTTTTTTCATGTAACCATCGTGCAACAACTTCTTTACCGGTTCCGTTGTCACCTGTAATTAAAACTCTTGCATCTGTTGGAGCCACTTTTTCAATCATATTTTTTACCTTTAAAATAGGTTCTGACTCACCGATCATCTGATATTTCATGTTAACTTTCTTCTTCAGAGTTTTTGTTTCCTGAATAAGATTAGTTTTATCTAATGCGTTACGAATTGTAACCATGATACGATTTAGATCCATAGGTTTGGAAATAAAATCGAAAGCTCCTTTTTTGATTGCCTCAACAGCGGTGTCAATTGTTCCGTGTCCCGAAATCATAACAACAGGTGTTTCTGGGATGTTTTCATGAAGATAATCAAGAACTTCAAGACCGTCCATTTGCGGCATTTTTATGTCACAGAAAATAATATCGTATGTGTTATCAGTAGTAAACCGAATTCCTTCTTTACCATCTGCAGCAAGATCTACATTGTGGTTTTCAAATGTCAGAATGTCTTTCAAACTGTTACGAATACTGCGTTCGTCATCTATGATTAGTATTTTAGCCATCTTGATTTTTTTTATGTGTATGCAAATATAGAAAAAAGACGGTAGACATGAGACAGAAGATTAAAAAAAGTCTCTAATTTTTAGCATTATAGATTAACCATTTCATCTAAGTATATAGCAAGGATTCTGGTAAGATTTCTATTTGTATATTGTTCCAAATCTTTTGCGTTAATGATATTGGTTTTCGATTTAAATTTTTCGAATAAATCTAAAATATGAATTTTTAAATTTTCATAATTATCGTATTCAAATGCTCTACCGGTATTTGTTTTTGTTATAATTTCGGCAACATCACTATCTGTAGGTCCCAGACAAACAATAGGTCGTTTTGCCCTCATGTTTTCGAAAAGTTTTCCTGGAATTCGTCCTTTAGCATTGTCTGCAATGTTTAGAGGGAGTAGTAATATTTGTGCTTGTAATGTTAATTCAATTGCCTGTGGTCTGGATATATTACCTAAAGGGAAATAGTTTTCTTCAAGTCCTGCTGATTTAATCATCTCAACAATTGCATAATCAACTGTGCCGGCAAATTTTAGTTTTAGCATTTTGCCAAATTCTGGGATATCACGTTTTAAATCGCCAAGTAGTTTAATCAAAGTGTCAGGACGGCGGTCATATCCTAATTGCCCAGCATGAACAATGCTAAAATGATTATCGAAAGTTGGTTGTTTTGAGGTAAAATCATCTTCATCATATCCCCAAACAATAACATCAACATTTTTTGCACCGATCGATTCCAAATCCTTTTTCCATGTTGGGCTAACAATAGTTGTTTTCTTGGCAGTTTTAAAGGCTTTTTGTTCAAGCTTGTGATGGTTTTTATTAGCTCGACGACCAATTTTAAGCATATCGTAGTAATCGACTTGTGTCCAAGGGTCCTGAAAATCCATTAGCCAAGGGATACCTGTTTCTTCAGATAAACGGCGACCGATTTCAGTGTTAGTATGTGGCGGTCCGTCTGTAAAAATTGCATCGACGGGGTTTTCTTTTAAGTATTTTTTTAAATAACGGACAGATGGTTTTATCCAAAAACATCTTGCATCAGGAATAAAAAAATTACCACGAATCCAGATTGCCAGATTGTCTATTTTTCTTAGTTTTCTGTCTCTTACATAAACCGGGTTTGCAGAATCTGATTTTTTTCGTCCCGAAAGTTTTTTAAATAAATTGAAAGGCTCAAAAATCTTACGCCTCAACACTGTCATATTTTCGGGAATGTGTTTAAAATTTGTTTCGTCAAAATATGGATACTGTGCATTTAAAGGAGCATAAATAATAGGTTCCCAACCAAAATCTTGCAGATATTTTGCAAATTTTAAACACCGGTGTACACCAATACCACCAGATGGTGGCCAGTAATACGATATTATTAGAACCTTTTTCATTTTGTGAGTATTTCGAAAATCTAAAAAACGAAAAATATTTGTTGTGCCAAACAAATATAGTCATTAAATATAAACCCATGCTTTAACGAGCCATTAAAGAAAAATATTTTATTTATCTTTATCGTGAAATTAAAAATAATAATATTATGAGGTTACTACTTATCAGCAATTCAACTAATGCCGGAGAGGCATATCTTGATTATCCCAAGTTTAATATTCGCGATTTTTTAGGAAAAGAGTCCGTAAAGTGTCTATTTATTCCTTATGCAGGAGTTACAGTCAACTGGGATGATTATGAAGCAAAAGTGAAGTCAAGATTTAACGAAGTTGGACACGATATTGTGTCGATTCATCACTTTGATAATCCAATAAAGGCTATTGAAGAGGCTGATGCAATTGTTGTAGGAGGAGGGAGTACATGGAATCTGGCATATCAGGTACATCTTAACAAACTCACAGAAGCAATAGTTAAGAAAGTAAACGCAGGAACTCCTTATATTGGATGGAGTGCAGGTTCAAATCTCGCATGTCCTTCTATAAAAACAACTAACGACATGCCAATTATTGACCCAATGAGTTTTGAGGCATTAAACTTGATACCGTTTCAAATTAATCCTCACTATCTTGATAAAAATCCTGATGGCCATGGTGGTGAAACCCGCGAAGATAGGATTAATGAATTTATGGTTTTGAATCAGGATATTTATATTGCTGGTCTTAGAGAAGCAACAATGTTTCTTGTCGAAGGAGAGAAAATGACTTTGATTGGCAAACGGAATCTTAGACTATTTAAATATGGACAGGAACCTAAAGAAATCTCATCGGATGAGGACTTTAGTTTCTTATTGAAAGTTTAATAGCCACGGATACACTGATGAAAGATATTAGTGCATTAGGGGTATAAAAAACGCATTACTCTATGCTTAAATTCCTAGGAAAAGATACTGCATAACATGTAAAAATGTTTTTAATAACATTTTCTTGGAAAATCTTAAGACTTATCTTA
>CAZUQY010000367.1:0-3567 GCA_964622935.1 uncultured Bacteroidales bacterium
TATGTGGAAATCGCCTTATAATATTTCTTTGCCAATGCATGCACTTCAGCAGATTTAATACCACAAATATTGATTTTTTCGTAATTCTTAAAATATCTTAACCCAATTAACCTATTTTCTTCTGTTGCCAACAAATCCATTTCATCACGAAGGTCTTCCAGTATGCTCATAGTTGCAATTTAGATTATTAATAAAGCTAAAATTACAAAATTTTAAGAATAACATATCAAATCAGAACATATTAAACACGCAAAAGGTTAAATTTAGCTATGAATGCTCCCGAAACAGATGTAACAGTCATAAAGTATTGGACATCTTCAAGAATTAAAATATTTACTAGACATTCATTGTCATCAAACCTTTGATGAATAACTATTTTTCCATCTAAATCATAAATTGAAATAAAGAATTAAAAGGTATTAGTTTCTTTGTTACAAACTCCATACCCATGCCCTATGCCTCATGCTCCTATCTCCTATACGCCACCTTAGAATCTCACCAGTTCTATTCAACCCATGCTAAATAAATCAAACAAAACCTTATTTAATATTCCATTTTTAAATACTTTTTTATATCTTTGGTATTACTAAGCATTTTAGTAACTATATTTATTCTTCATAAGAACAAATGGTTAATATTCAGAAAATACTATTGTTAATCCTATTAAACATTACTATTGTTACGTTTGTTTTTGCCCAAAATGATCCAACTGAAGATAAAAACTGTATCACTTTAAATCTAATTCCATTTTATCAACATACTGCGGAGATATCATATCAACGCTATATATTTAATAATCAGAGTTTAATAATAAAATTAAGTTATACGAAAAGGAATAATGAAGTATTTCCAAAAAGTGGTCAAGGTCTTGAGATTCAGTACCGTTTTGGAATAAATGACAGGTCAAAAATTCAATATTTCATTGCTCCCTTCTATCAAATTAAACAAATTGCTGCAGGTAATCCTTTTTTGCCTTGTGTATACTGCCCACCCGGCCAAATGGGAGTAACTATAGGTTCACGATCTAATTTTATTGGAGCTATTCTTGGCTGCTCATTAGTTTTAAAAAGGAAATTCTATATTGAATTTTATTACGGTATTGGGATGAAGTTCTCTGATGTGTCTTACTTCAATCGAGATGCTAATTGGCAAAATTTTTATGACTACATAGGCTATTATAATGGCCCTGCATTTAATACAGGACTAAGTTTAGGATATAAATTTTAAATTATGAAAAGGATTTTAGTATTTATTTTACTCTCTATTACTTCTATTACTATTATCGAAGCACAGGAAACTAATTTAGCAGACAGTTCTTACAATAAAAGCTATATTTACTTAGATCCATCGCAGACTGCATTTTACACTTTTCAGTTAGGATATGAAAGAGCATTTGCAGAAAACAAACGAAGCTTGTTGATTTGCATTGGGTATTATAGAGAAAATAATAACTCTACTATTAATACTGGATTTTCTGAAGAAATACAATACAGGGTCTTTGTTTCATCAGACACAGACAATCCAGATTCAAAGTTTAATTTTGATTTCTATTTTGCTCCATACCTAAACCACAAGTCATACAGCTATCATAGCACAAAAATATTAGTTGGAGGAATCGTTGGTGGTTTGAGATTCAGTTATCAGAACTTTGCTGCTGATTTAAGTTGCGGTGGTGGTTACAAAACAATTTATAACCATTTAGGAGGATTCTTTGCATATAACGGTTATCAAGAATATGCTGACATAGGATACACCGGAATTTTACCAAAATTAGCACTTCGCATAGGTTATACTTTCTAGTAAAACCTAGAACACAAACAATAAAAATATTGATTCATAACCAATCATATATTCCCGAAGATATTCAGCATCAAACTTTTCACAGAAAATTATTTAAATGGTGAGGTTTGGTTCGAAAGCTCTGTAAAAGAAGGAACTTATTTTTACCTGAATCTATCAACAAATATGCAATCTTAGGCCTTTAACGTACCAATAATTTCGCTAATATCTTTTACTCCATAACAAATGCAATATTCATAAATTTCGTGCAGAATTTTTATTGTAGCATCTGGTTCAATAAAATTTGCTGTCCCAATTTGTACGCAAGAAGCACCAGCTAAAAGAAATTCTATTGCATCTTCACCTGTCATGATTCCTCCCAATCCACAAACAGGAATTTTCACAGCATTAGATACCTGCCATACCATTCTTAGTGCAATTGGTTTAATCGCAGGACCAGACAAGCCACCGGTTATAGTTGAAAGTTTTGGTTTTCGTGTTTTGGCATCAATAGCCATTCCTAAAAATGTATTTACTAATGAAACACTATCTGCTCCTTCTGCTTCGACAGCTTTAGCGATAGAAACTATATCTGTAACATTAGGTGAAAGTTTAACCATTAAATGCCTATTGTAGACTTTTCTTACAGCTTTAACAACTTCTGCTGCTGATGCACAACTTGTACCAAAAGCCATCCCTCCTTCTTTTACATTAGGACATGAAATATTTAGTTCTATTGCAGGAATATTATCTAAAACATTTATCTTTTCAGCAGTTTCAACATAGTCATCTATTAAAGATCCACTAACATTTACTATTACATTTGTACGATAATCTTTAATTTCAGGATATATTTTATCACAAAAAACATCTACACCTTTATTTTGTAAGCCAACAGCATTTAGCATTCCTGAAGCCGTTTCAGCCATTCTAGGATAAGCATTGCCTTCCCGATGATGTCGAGTCGTACCTTTAACAATAAAGCCGCCTAGTGCGTTTAAATCCATAAAATCGGCATATTCAACCCCATAACCAAAAGTCCCGGATGCAGTAAGCACAGGATTTTTTAGTTTTAAACCATTAAAATCAATATTTAAGTTTACCATACTAAATCTTTTACATTAAAAACAGGACCTTCTGTACATACACACTTATGACCTTCAGTTGTATTCTGAACACAACACAAGCAGGCTCCAATACCACAAGCCATCATATTCTCCAATGAGACCTCGCATTCGACATTTTTAGTTTGAGCCAGATTACCAACAGCTTTAAGCATAGGTTCAGGACCACAAGCATATATTTTATCGTAGAAAAGATCTTTCCCAGAAAGCAAAGAATGATTTAATACATTACCTTTTTCGCCAAAACTACCATCTTCAGTTGTATAATACACATTCCCATATTTTGCAAACTTTTCAGGCCTTAATATACTTTTCCTGTCCCTATAACCCAATAATAAAGAAGGTGTAAACCCAAATTGCATAAAATATTTCGCTGCATATAACATGGGTGCAACACCACAACCTCCACCAATCAATAGAACTTTATCATTATCAGGCATCGAAAATGAATTTCCTAATGGATAAACTAAGTTTAATTTATTGCCTGTCTCTATTTCTGAAAGCTTAGCAGTCCCTTCTCCTGCAATCCTAATAAGCAAACTAATTGTATTCTTTTCATAATTGACATCATGAATACTAAACGGACGTCTTAAAAAAGTCCCAGGAGCACCATCTATTCGCACTTCAACAAATTGTGCAGGAAAAATAACAGGTAAATCCTCTT
>CAZUQY010000368.1:0-3556 GCA_964622935.1 uncultured Bacteroidales bacterium
AAATATCTAAAAAGCTTAGGACATAGTCAATAAAATTCAATAGATGATATACTTATCAGTTATGATATTCAATCAGGACAGTATATAACTAATTATTTTAAGGATAACACGTTTAATCAAAATTATTGCTCTGCTTTAGCCAATGAAATCAACAAGTTTAGCAATTGCAAATCTATTATGGAAGTTGGAGTTGGGGAGGCAACTACGTTATATTCTGTAATCAAGAGATTAGATTATGTGCCAGATCAGATATTAGGGTTTGATATTTCTTGGTCTCGATTGAAATTTGCAAAATCCTTCTTGGAAGATTTCAATATGAAAGATGTTACTTTATTTAAGGCAGACTTATTTAAAATTCCTTTATTAGATAATTCTATAGATATTGTTTATACTTCTCATTCAATTGAACCTAATGGCGGTAGAGAAAGCGAAGCTTTGCAAGAGCTTTATCGGGTATCTGGCAAATATTTAGTGTTAATCGAACCTGCTTTTGAATTTGCAAATAAAGATGCACAAAAGCGAATGATTGATCATGGGTATATTACAAAGTTATATTCAACAGCTGTTGAGTTAGGATATAATATTGTTGAGCATAGACTTTTTGATCATTCCCAAAATCCATTAAATCCTACTGGGATTATAATTATTGAGAAAAAAACATCGAGTGTTAATAGCTCGTCTTTAAAATGTCCAGTGTCATTATCTGATTTAATAAAGTACAATGACTCTTTTTATTACTCAGATAATAGTTTTTTATCATATCCGATATTAGATGGAATTCCTTGCTTGCTTAGCGAGAATGCAATTCTAACATCTCATTTATTGACAGATTATAATGACTTTAAAGAGGCGAATGGAATATCCATTAAATGATTATTAGAGCAAGTCTTAATTTATTTAGATCTTAACAAACTCTTGTATTTTCTATTGTTATTGAATAATAATAATCTTTTTAAAGATAGACAAGGATGTGCCTCTTGCTCATTTATTCTTCGATTCTTGATTAACTTGAAAAAATAGAATATCTTTGTAATATTATGCAGAAAACTTATATAATTGGAGAAATTGGTCAGAACCATAATGGATCTGTCGATTTGGCTAAACTTATTATAGATTTGGCATCAAGAGAGGTAAGTAATCAATATTTCGGAGTTACTTATCCAGGGATGGATGCTGTTAAATTAACAAAAAGAGATTTGGAGCAGGAATTGACAAAATCTGAAATGAACAGAGTTTACAATTCACCTAATTCGTTTGGTAAAACTTATGGTGAACATCGTGAATATCTGGAGCTTTCAGACAAAGAGCATTTTGAAATCTATAAATACGCTAAGTTAAAAGGACTTGATTTTGTTGAAACTTTGTGTGCTCCAGGAACATTAAGCTTGTTGAACTTATTTACTCCGGATAAACTAAAGGTTGCTAGTAGAGATCTCACAAACTTACCTTTATTGAGTGCAATGGCAGAAACAAAAATTCCAATGATTTTGTCAACTGGGATGGGTGGTAAAAAGGAGATAGATGATGCATTGGAAACAATTACAGTATATCATTCAAATATAGCAATTTTGCATTGCGTCTCTCAGTACCCTACGGAACCTCAAAACGTTAATCTTAATACTATTATTTATCTTCAAAAAAATTATCCTGAATATATAATAGGATATTCTGACCATACAATTGGTATTGCAACACCGGTTGCGGCAGTGGCAATGGGGGCAAGAATAATCGAAAAGCATATTACAATTGATAGGAGATTAAAGGGAACAGACCAAGCCGGATCTTTAGGTCCAGACGGTGTAAATCGAATGATTAGGGATATCAGAATATTAGATGAGTCAATTGGTGTTGAAGATGTTTTTATTGCTGAAGGTGTAGTGGAAGCTAAAGCAAAGCTTGAACGTTCTGTTGCGTCGAAAAGAAAACTATCTAAAGGAGAGGTGATTTCAGAAAATGATATTCATTTATTATCGCCAGGCACTGGTTTTAAATGGAGTGAACGTAGTCGTGTTATAGGCAAGACTGTTGTAGAGGATATCGAAGAAAATGAAATAATTACAGCTAAATTGATTAAATAATTTATTATGAAACTGCCAAAGCTTATTTTAACTGATATCGATGGAGTATGGACTGATAGTGGGATGTATTATAGTGATGATGGTTCTGAATTTAAAAAATTTAATGCCAGTGATGGAGCAGGGGTTTTATTTTGCAAATTAAAAAACATTCCTGTTGGTATTATTACAGGCGAAGATACCGAGATTGTTAGCAGACGTGCAAAAAAGTTGAAAATAGATATTGTACATCTTGGAGTTGAAGATAAACTTTCTGTTGCAAGCAAAATTTGTTCTGATCTTGGAATAACACTTGATGAGACTGCTTATATTGGAGATGATCTCAATGATATATCATTACTTCAAGCTGTAGGAATTAGTGCCGCACCTGCAAATGCACCTGATTATATTAAAGCACAGGTTGGATTTGTTACAAATTCCAAAGGAGGCGATGGGGCATTTCGGGAGTTTGTCGAAACTATTTTTAGGGAATGTGGAGTAATGGACGAATTACTAAGGCAGTTTATAAAATGATGAATATTGGGATAATTGTTCAAGCTCGGTATCAGTCAACTCGATTGCCGGGTAAAGTCCTTCTCGATTTTTATGAGGGCAAAACAATTCTTGAGATTCTCATTGATAATCTTGCTAATAATCTTGATATACCAATAGTGGTGGCAACATCTGTTGAGCCTGCTGATGATCAGATTGTTAATCTTTGTGAAAGGAAGGGATACAAATATTTTAGAGGAAGTGAAAATGACGTTTTATCCAGATTCATTGGAGCTGCCAAAGAGTACAACTTTACACATATTGTTAGAGTTTGTTCTGATAATCCGTTTATGCTTCCTGAAGGAATCCAGCAGTTAATTGATGCAGCAAAGAACAATCCTGATAAAGATTATATAAGTTTTAAAGTAAATGATAGTCCATCTATATTAACTCATTTTGGATTGTGGGCAGAGTTGGCAAAACTTAGTGCGCTGGAGATTGCAGCAAAGCAGAATAACAAACTTTATTTTGAGCATGTAACGAACTATTTTTACAAACATTCAAGTGAATTTGATATTTGTTGGCTAAAATCCACATATGAAATTGCTAAATTTCCTGAGTTTAGATTAACTGTGGATACACAAGAAGACTTTGATAATGCTAAGTTTCTTTATGAGAGAATGGGTGATAGAATAAGTATTGATTTTATTATAAAAACCATTATTAATCATCCAAATATACTGGATAATATGATCAAACAAATTGAATTCAACTCAAAAAAATCATTCAACAATTAGTTTCTGAACAATAGTTTCTCCCTCTGTATAAATTTTAATAATATACAATCCTTTTCCTAAATTTGAGATGTCAATTTGACACGAATTATTCAAGTCTTCGCATAGGACTTGTTGTCCTGCAATATTATATATGCAGACTTTAGCATTTGAGTTTAGATTTATATTGATTAAATTACTTGATGGATTTGGAAATATTTCTATATCATCTATTTT
>CAZUQY010000369.1:0-3556 GCA_964622935.1 uncultured Bacteroidales bacterium
TAGGAGCACTAAATCAATGGCATACACAATGGAAATCATTTTTAGATGAACGAACAGTAAATGAGATTACTGGTAAATCACACTATACACACAAACGATTAAGAAGTGCATATCGCAGTTTGAAAACCAACTTGCCGTGGTTGTTTACATGGTATGACAACATTGAGTTAAACATACCAAACACTACGAATGCAATTGAAGGTAATTTTGCTGATTTGAAGAATAAACTCAGAAATCATAATGGGTTATCTCTTGAAAGAAAAAAGAAATTTATTGATGGGTTTTTAAAGGCATGAAGACCTCTAAAAATATCAAAAGGGACTCAAAAAGAATCCCTTTATTCTAACATTTTTATCGGTCATCAAAGTTTATCCCTGGCGAGTTGCTCCCCAGCATATCTCGCTTCCGTTTAACTTGATAAATCAAAAGTAAGTGAAATAAATTATATCTAGATATTTTGACAGTAAAATCACCAACTATTTTGTCCACTTGAAGAAAGAGTGTTAAAAAAACCAACTATTTTGTCTATTACGCCTAAAAATGGTGTTAAACATGTTTTAAGAGTTCAACGGAATTCAAAAGTTAAGAGTTTGAGGTTTATTGACCAAGTAAATACGAATAATCGGTAATTAGAAAATTATTGGGAAACTACGGCATATTAATAAAAAAACGGGTAAGCTACTTATATCGCACCGCTACAACCGCGTACCCTTGCTTCCTTCCGGACCTGGGGGAGTTCAGCAGGAGCTGGTCGTATAAGACTTACCCGACGCAAAAATACTATTATTTATTCTAAAATAGCATAAAACTGTGATAAATTTTCAAAAAATCTCATATCTTTGAGAAATCTTTAAATAATGATTATGGGACAAAAGTTTAAAACAATACTCTTATATGGCGCGATACTTAGTTTACCTATGATTTTAATGAGTGTTCTGGCTTATGTTTTTGATATGGGGCAGAATAAAGCTTATGGGTGGATTAGTATTTTGATATTTATTGTATCTATTATTCTGATACAAAAGTATTACAGAGATAACTTTTCTCAAGGGTTTATCTCATATGGTAAGTTATTTGGTGGGACTCTTTTAATGGTTATTGTTGCTGCTGTAATTATGTTTATTTATACTTTTTTGCTTTACAAATTTATTGCTCCAGATCAAATAGAAAAAATGATACAAATTGCTAAAGTAAATTTGTATGAACAAGAAGGCTTATCAAGTGCTCAGATAAATAAATCGATTGAGTTTATGACTAAACATGTTTTTACTCCTTTTGCATTGTCTTTGACAGCTTTACTTTCTACTTTTGGTCAAGGATTACTTCTATCCCTATTAACCAGTATTTTTCTAAAGAAGAAAGCTGATGGGTTTTCTGAAGCGATGAAAGATATAAATGAAATTGAAGAATAAAATGGATATCTCAATTGTAATACCATTATATAACGAAGAAGAATCACTTCCTGAATTGGTCCAGTGGATTGATAAGCTTATGAGGGAACATAAATTCTCTTTTGAAATTATTCTAATAGATGATGGAAGTAATGATAACTCATGGGCTGTAATTGAAAGCCTTAAGAAAGAGTTTAGTTCTTTACGTGGAATAATGTTCAGACGAAATTATGGAAAAGCTGCAGCTTTGCAGGTTGGGTTTCAGGCATCAAAGGGAGAGGTCGTAATTACAATGGATGCTGATTTGCAGGATAGTCCAGAAGAAATCCCTGAATTATACAGAATGATAAAAGAAGATGGGTATGATTTGGTTTCAGGATGGAAAAAGGTTAGGCATGATCCACTGTTTTCAAAAAATATTCCAAGTAAATTTTATAATTTCACTGTACGCAAAATAACCCGTATCAAGCTTCATGACATGAATTGTGGTCTTAAAGCATATAAAAGACTAGTTGTTAAAAGTATTGAAGTTTATGGAGATATGCACCGATTTATTCCGGTTTTAGCTAAATGGGCAGGGTTTAAAAATATAGGAGAGAAGGTTGTTATTCATCAAGAGAGAAAATATGGTACAACAAAGTTTGGTCTTGAGCGATTTATTCGTGGTCCTCTGGATTTAATTTCTGTTATGTTCATCTCAAAGTTTGGCAAACGTCCAATGCACTTGTTTGGAGTTCTTGGAACTTTAATGTTTATACTGGGTTTTGCTGCATCAATTTTCCTTGGGATTAAAAAACTTGTTGCTGTTTCAAATGGTGTAATAATGGAAAGAGTGACGGAAAATCCTTTATTTTTTATTGGACTTACAGCAATGATTTTAGGAACATTTTTGTTTATGACAGGCTTTCTGGGAGAACTTATTTCCCGTACATCAAGTGAGAGAAATTATTATCAAATCGACAAAGAAATTTAATATGGCAGAGAATAAAGAAATTGATATTATTGGGCTAATTATTTGGATGTTTGATTTTTTCAGACGTTATATAATAGTACTCCTTGCATTTATTGTGATTGGTGTAGGAATGGGGTTTTTGCAGTTCTTTTTGGTAAGGAATTATTATAATACGACACTAATCGCTTCAAGTCCTGTAATAAATAATCAAATAGTTTATGAGTTGATAGATCCTGTTAAGTATTATCTTAGACATGAGATGTATGACAGCATATCAGTGAAATTTGATATTAGCGAAGACATTGCCAGAGATATACGCAAGATTGAACTTGATACTAGCCTCAGTTCAGCTGTTAAAATTGATTTGCAGATTTATAATAATACAAATATTGATGCGATTCAAAGTGGATTGATGAATTATTTAAATAACATTCCTTATATAGTGTCAAATATCGAGAATAGGCGTAAAGAATTAGGGGATTTTATTGAGGAGCTTAACCTCGAAATTGCAGATTTAAGTAAATTGCAAAAAGCAGTTCTGAAAAATGTTCAGACCGGTGAAAGTGAAAGCTATATTTCTATAGGGAATATGTATAGCGAGATGATGTCTTTAAATGACCGTAAATTAGAGCTGCTTGCAGAATATAATTCATTGGAATATTTTAAAATAATAAATACAAACATTGTTCTTGAATCAGAGAAAAGTGTTAAGAAAAGCATCATTATCTTCACTGTTTTAGGGCTTTTGTTGGGATTTATTTTCAGTATGCTTTTAGAAGTATTTAGGTTAATAAAAATAAGGAAGCAGAAATTAAATATTGAGTTGTCAAAAGAATAATGATTTGGGAATGATTGTTTAGTTTAAGAGACTTCGATTACTATTAAATTATTTCCAGAAATTTTGTTGCAAGTTTTTTGTAATCATGATTCTCAAGAACAAAACTTTTTCCGTTCTTACCATATGATTGTAGTTTTTCAAAAGGAGTGTTCTTTAGTCCTATAACACTCTTAGCAAGAAGTTCTGAGTTTTCTGTTTCAATACTAATTCCTGATTTTGATAATTTAATTATATCATAATCCGTATCTATGTATTGAAGAATTGGTTTTTCAGCCATCATGTAATCCATCATCTTGTTCATGCTAATACTATACTTGTATAACTTACTTTTGTTTGTACCAAAACACAGTATGTCCATTTGCATGAGTAAATTAG
>CAZUQY010000370.1:0-3547 GCA_964622935.1 uncultured Bacteroidales bacterium
CAAACACAACTATGCAAAATTGGGATACATATGGGCTAATGAATCACAATTATTATCTCTATCACGATCCTGCTGATGACCTTATTAAGTGGATTCCGTGGGATAATAATGAAGCTCTTTATGAAGGTAAACAAGGCGGTGCTTTATCAATTAGCCTAACTGAAGTTGATAATCGATGGCCAATGATTTCCCATATAATGGGACAGCCTGAATATGTTGCTATTTACAAGGATTATCTTATCGAGTTTATAAATACTGTATTCGAACCATTAAAAATGCAAACCACATATCAGGAGCAGTACGACATGTTGCAACAATACGTAACTGGTACCGATGGGGAAATTAAAGAACATACATTCCTTAATTCTTCTGTCGATTTTGATAACGCTTTAAATGATCTCAAAACTCACGTAAGTCAAAGAAAAATTGTGGTAGAGGGATATGTTTATTGATGATTTAGATTCTTGTTGAAATTGACGTCAATTAATTTTGGTCTCATTCAATTAACACAGATTGTTTTTGATTTGCTAATAGCAAAACGAAAAACGGCTGTTTATTTAGAAATCTTTTTTTTGTCATGTACTGAAAATATTTGTAATATTTTATACGACTTGTTGTAATGTCTTTTATATTTGAAGAATTCGTTTTATGAAAAAAAATAGGCCAATATATTTTGGAGTCACTACATTCCTGATTGCATCAGTCTTCTTTGTGTCTTGTACAGAAACGAATGGAATTAAATGTGACAATCCTCAATCAGGACTCCTAAAAAACTTTACTGGATTTGATGGTTGTGGATGGGTTATTGCATTGTCAGATAATTCAATAATTGAACCTGTTAATTTAGAAGATTTTGATATTGAATTAGAGGAAAGTAAATCTGTTCGTGTTTGTTATCACCTAAGTACAGGCATGCAAAGTGCATGTATGGCTGGAGAAATTGTTGAAATTGATTATATAAAATAGGTTTTCATTATTTTATCTATAAAGTGAAGTAACTGTTTATTATTTTCAATAACTTTGAATTATAAAACACTTAAAAATTAATTGTTTAATAAATTGAACCTAATCTTTATGAAAAATTATACAGTTTTATATGTCTGTCTGGTTATGCTTGTTTTATCTTCATGTGCTCCAAAATCAGAAATTACAACAAATACTCCAATTTTTACATCAACCCAAATTGATGAGGATGCTATTAAATCCTGGGAATTGCAAGGTGAAGCATATGATGCATGGAAAAAGATTGAGCAGGATTGGACTCAAGCAGTTTTGAATCCGACACTTAAAAAACATAAGATTAAACTTAATTGCAGTGATTGTTCAAGAGTGAATTTTAAAGTTAAATTGAAAATTGATAGTAATGGTAAATTGGTATCCTATCAAAAGCTTAAATTAAATGTTTGTGGTGGAAAATCTCCAAAAGGTTTTGAGCAAGAATTGATTAAGTATTTTACTGAAATTACTTTTGACAAGTCTTTAAACGGAATGGTGATTGAAGCATATTTGGGTAGGACTTTGAAATGTTAGAGGATTTAATAAGTAAATTCACAATTATTTTTAAGGTTGTTAAACATGTTTTTTTAGTCTTGGGTCATGATAAGGATATTTCTGAAATATTATCTTTGTTTTGAAACCAAACTTAAGACAAATGAAGATCAATTTTACTCGTATTTTAGCTCTGGTCATAGTGTTCTTTGGAGCTACTGCCAGTCTGTTTGCGCAAGAAGTGACAACCTCAAATCTTGCATCGTTTTTGGAGATTGAGCAGTATAATAGAGCAATCCATATTATGGCAATGTTGCTTATTGGATTTGGTTTTTTGATGGTATTTATCAAGAAATACGGACGGTCTGCCTTGACAGCTACTTTTCTGCTTGTCAGTATTTCAATCCCATTGTATTTTTTTATACATACTTCGGGACTCTTTAGTGAGCATGGTTCTGAGATTGAAGAACTTATTCTTGCCGAATTTGGAGCTGCAAGTTTGTTAATTGCTGCAGGGGCTGTTCTCGGTCGTTTAAAAATGTACCAATACATCATTCTGGGATTACTATTTGTTCCATTCTATATGTTTAACGAATGGGTTATTCTGGAAAATGGCTTTGGCCTTCTCAAAGATGGGGTAGCAGATACAGGTGGTTCTATTATTATTCATGCTTATGGTGCATTGTTTGGTCTAGGTGTTGCAATGTCAATGACTACAAAAAATGAACTTGAAGAGACAATTGAAGCTGATGCTACCAGCGACAGATACTCAATTCTTGGAAGTATGGTGTTATGGGTTTTCTGGCCAAGTTTCTGTGCAGCACTTGTTCCACTAGAAGCAATCCCACACACTGTTGTAAATGTATTTTTTGCATTATGTGGATCAACACTTATAACTTATATTGCTTCAATCTTAATTCGAGGTAAAATTAACGCAGCGGATATTGCAAATGCCGCTCTTGCAGGTGGTGTTGCTATAGGTTCAACATGTGACCATGCAAGCCATGGAGGTGCATTGGTAATTGGTTTAATTGCAGGTGCTGTTTCAACTTTTGGATTTGCAATCATTCAGTCAAAACAGCAGAAAATGATGAAGATTGTTGATACTTGTGGAGTTACTAATTTGCATGGAAACCCTGGTTTACTAGGTGGTTTTGCAGCTATTGTTGTTGTTAGCGGTTTAAATGTATTAGATCAACTTTCTGGTATTTTAATAACCATCGTTTCATCTCTGATTTTTGGATTCTTGACAGGAAAGATAATCGCACTTTTTGGACATAGAAAAGTAGCTTATGTTGATCATGAAGAGTTTATGGATGCAGAAGATGATTAGTGTCCTTAATTCAATGTAGAAGTAGTATAAAAAAAGCAGAACAACAGGTTCTTCAATATTTTTAGGAACCATGTTGTTCTGTTTTTCTTAATTAATGACTGTGATTTACAGTCTTCCTTCAATTGCCTTCCAGTCTACTAATTCCCAGAAATTCTCTATATATTTTGGTCTAAGGTTTTGATAATCTAAATAATAAGCATGTTCCCATACATCACAAGTTAGTAGTGGTTTAACACCTTCAGTCAAAGGAGAGTCTGCATTTGATGTTCTAGTAATCTTAAGATTACCTTCTTTATCAATTACTAACCATGCCCAACCAGCACCAAAAAGTGTAGCTGCCTGTGTACTAAATTCTTCTTTGAATTTAGCAAATGACCCAAAAGTTTTATCTATAAGTTCTGCAAGTTTTCCCTCTGGAGCTACTTTTGGGGTAGAAGAAAAACCTTCCCAGTAAAACGTATGATTCCATATTTGAGCTGCATTATTGAACATGCCACCTTTTGAGCTTACTACTATTTCTTCTAGACTCTTATTTTCAAATTCTGTCCCTTTAATTAGACCGTTTAATTTATTTACATAACCTTGATGGTGTTTTGTGTAGTGAAATTCAACAGTTTTTGCACTGATATTAGGCTCTAGTGCGTTAAATTCGTAAGGTAATTTTGGTAATTCTATCATGTCTTTTTTGTTTTTATGGTTAAACATTTATATTTGTTTCTTAAACAT
>CAZUQY010000371.1:0-3510 GCA_964622935.1 uncultured Bacteroidales bacterium
GATACAGATATTATTCAGGCAAAATCAATAGTTATTAAAGATGATGCTCCTTTTTCAATTGACGAAATCTCAGATTATCTGGGACTGCCATGCTTTGTAAAACCTAACACTGCAGGATCTAGCTACGGAGTAACTAAAGTTTATGAAAAAGAAAAGCTTATAGAAGCTGTGAACCTTGCACGAACAGAAGACACAACTGTAATCATCGAAGAATTCATAGCCGGTACAGAAGTTTCATGTGGTGTGATGAAAACATCTAAAAATTCATATGTTTTTCCTGTTACCGAAATTGCCACAAAGAATGATTACTTTGATACTGAAGCAAAATACGATCCTGAGTTAACCGACGAAATTACTCCAGCTAGAATTACAGAAAATGAAACAAAAAGAGTGCAAGACGATTGTTCATTCATTTATGATAAACTAAACTGCAAAGGAATCGTTAGAATTGATTTCATTATTAAAAACGGGAACCCATATTTTCTTGAAGTAAACTCAATACCAGGCATGAGTGCCGAAAGCATTGTTCCTAAACAAATTCGTACAATGGGTAAAAAACTAACAGAAATTTTTACCGAAGTGATTGAAGATTCATTCTAAGTTATCCAAACAATTTACAAAAAAAACCTTTCTTTTTAGTCTCTTTTGGCTTTGTTGCTTCCATGTATTTTTCTTGTAACGCATCTGACATACTTTTTGGTTTTTCTACCTTTGAATTACAAAATGGACAAGTTGGGTCCGCTTTAGGGTCGAAATTAGCTGCACAATTGGGACATGAAATATTGCTTGTATTTATCTCGTTTTTACAACCACAAGTTTCACAAACAACATTATTAGAGCCTGCAGGAACACTTAATTTGGAATTACACACAACACAAATCCTTTCCGTTAGATTTACATCAGGAATATCAATAAAATCATTAGTCATCCCCAAATGCTTAATTATTTGTTCACCAGCATCGGGAGGAAAACTTTGAATCATTGAACTTATAGAAATTTTATACATTAAATCTGAATTCCTAACAGCTTCGTATTCAGGATGCTTTTCAATACACTTATAGTTTTTAGAATCTTCAAATCCAGATTTTAAGACAGAAATATTATCATCAATAAATTTAAAAAACGCATCGTCAAATTCATATTTCACTACCCCATTTTCTACAGAAGTCTTCAGATTGTTAGAGTCTATCCGTACAGGGTTATTTATTTTTTCAAAATACTCTTCGTTTACAATCTCTTCATACATGGCTTTGTAATATTCGAGGTATTTTTTTCTAAATGAACTTTGTTTTCCTTTTGGTCCAAATCTTTCCGGAAAAAGTTTAAAGTCTAATTCGTGCCCTTGCAATTTTATTTCAATATACTTTTGCTTATCTAGTGCTTTAGCAGCCTCCGATGATTGTTGCCCTAATGCTAAAAATTGTTTTACATCTGGATTGCTCATATTTCCTGGAGCAAATACATTCATTGCTTCTCTACCAGCAGAGTCCATATCGTATCCCATCCAAGACCCACAATAGTCGCAATAAATATACATTGACTTGTTTTTAGTTACTTTATTTGCTCCGCAGATTTGACATTTTGTTTTTTTTACAAGCATAGTCTTTCGATTTAGGGTTTAAGCAAAGGTATCAATTATGATTTGCATTTACAATAAGTGAATTTCCTTAATTGATAAAAAAAATCTATTTTTGATGAAGTTATATTATGAGAGTCTTAGCAATTATATTAATAATTATATTATCGCCAATATTATTAGGCGTGTCTTTTGTTTTATTGATTTTTGCAAAAGGAAAAGTAATTTTTAAACAAAAGCGGGTTGGAAAAGATAAAATAGAAATCATAATCTTTAAATTTCGCACAATGACTAATAATAAAGTCACTCCATTTGGAAGGATATTAAGAAAAACCGGAATCGACGAATTGCCACAGCTTTTTAATATTGTTAAAGGGAATATGGCTTTTGTTGGACCAAGACCTTTAACACAATCAGATATTGACAGGTTAGAATGGAATGATGAAAAGTTCAGTAATCGTTGGAGTGTTAAACCAGGAATTACCGGTACTGCTCAATTAGTAACGGTTTGTGATAAAAACTTGTCGATGAGAGAAGATTTGAATTATATTGCAAATAAAAGTTTTAAGTTAGATATTAAGATTTTACTTAAGTCGATGTTGGTTCCTTTTGTTGGGAAAGGTGCGGTTTAGCGATTAGTAGCGGAATGCTCCTCAACCCTAACATTAACCTCAGCGATAAGCTTACATAAACAAAAAAAATGAACATACTAGTCAACGGTATAGGAAACATAGGAACCACATTAATCAGCCTTTTGGTTGATTACAAAAGTGTTCTTGGGATTAATGATGTTTTTGCATTAAAAAACATGCAAATTAACAACTGGAATAATTCAGATTTAGAGCATTTGGTAAAAAAAGGTGTTAAAGTTTGCACTAGAAACCCTGAAGATAATTTTTTAATGTTGGATTCAGTCTTTCCAGAAATAAACTATGTCTTTGATTGCACTGCAAATACTAATGGTCTTAAGAATAAAGAATGGTATAAAAAGCTCCCAAACCTAATTGGTTGTTCTGCCCAAGGAAGCGAAAAAGATTTTGGCATTCCATACATGACAGGCATAAACGATAATCAAATAATTAATCAAAAATATGTGCACATTGTTTCATGCAATACTCATGCTCTAGCATCATTATTAGACACATTTACAGGAGTAGATTTGTCAAATCTTGAAAGTGCAGATTTTGTTATTGTTCGAAGATCAGAAGATTTAGGAAATCACCAAAGACTTGTAAGTGCAAATGTTGTATCTAGACACAGAAGTGCTGAGCATGGTACCCATCACGCTGTTGATGCAATCGACTTATTTAAAACAAAAAAAGTTTTACCAAAAATAGTCTCATCAGACATTACAACTCCAAGTCAACTAATGCACACAGTACGTTTTAATATAAAACTCAAACACAAGACATCACAAGATGAAATCAACAACCTAATTAAAGAAAGTAAATTCGTTTCTACAACTTCGAAATTTGACTCTAATATAATTTTTGAATTAGGCAGAAGATACAGCCCATACGGCAGAATATATTCCCACGCAATAATAAACAACAATAATATTATCATTGATGAAGCAGCGAACGAAATCAAGGGTTGGACATTTATTCCTCAAGAAGGAAATACTATTATTTCTACAATTGTTGCTTTTCTAATTCAATCTGGCAACAAAAATCACGAGAATATATTACAAATATTAATAAAGAATTTAGTTTTTGAAGATTGGTAGTCAAAATCACTAATGTCTATATTTTATCTATACTTGGTCTATATTTTTAAATGATATATCGTAATTTAAATTTGTATACTTAGTATTGTATTTGTATTTTTGTATAAAGTTGCAAATCAAACAAACATGAAAAAAATATTATTCCTCTCACTTCTCTTTTTCCCATCTTTTGTGTTTTCGCAATTTTTTGTTGAATATAATACTAGCT
>CAZUQY010000372.1:0-3493 GCA_964622935.1 uncultured Bacteroidales bacterium
GTAAGTTTTCGAAAGTATACTCAATTTTCATTGATTCGTATGCTCCCATTTGATATTGATTAAGCATTGATTTAGTATCCACCTCGAAAACATCGCCATTGCAGTAGTATATAAGTTCTCGTACACCACTACCAATATCATCAGTATCAAAGGATTCTGTAGTTATAACAACTTTCTGTTTTCCATCAATCATCTCTACAGATTTCACCTCAGTTTTCACAGTAGAAGTCAGTTTGTCTTTTTTATTAAAATGCTGTGTAGAAACCTTTGTGCCAACTGTTGTAGGAATATAAGTCTCACAATCCTGAGCGAATACAGATAATCCGAATAATACCACACTTAATAATACAATAATTCTTTTCATTTCTTTTTATTTTTTACATTGTTAGAAGATGGCTATAATGCGTATAGCCATCAAAATATTTATTTACAATCCGAGAATCCAGGCAAACATTAATGGTGCCACAATTGTTGCATCTGACTCAACAATAAACTTTGGAGTATCAATATCAAGTTTTCCCCAAGTAATTTTTTCGTTTGGCACCGCACCTGAATAAGAACCATAGCTAGTAGTCGAATCGCTGATTTGGCAGAAATAGCTCCAGAAAGGAACATCGTGCCACTCAAGGTCTTGATACATCATTGGAACTACGCAAATAGGGAAATCGCCAGAGATACCACCACCAATTTGATAGAATCCTACACCTTTACCTCCAGAGTTTTGACGATACCATTCGGTAAGGAATATCATATATTCAATTCCAGACTTCATTGTAGAAGTTTTTAATTCACTTTTAATACAGTATGAAGTAAAGATATTTCCCATAGTAGAATCTTCCCAACCCGGAACAATAATAGGCAGGTTTTTCTCAGCAGCAGCAAGCATCCAACTGTTTTTAGGATCAATTTCATAATATTCAACAAGATCACCACTTAACAACATTTTATACATATACTCATGAGGTAAATAGCGCTCTCCTTTTTCTTCTGCAATTTTCCACTGTTTAAGGATGTTTTTCTGCAAACGTCTAAAAGCTTCTTCCTCTGGAATGCAAGTATCAGTAACACGATTAAGACCATTCTCCAATAATTCCCATTCCTGCTCTGGAGTAAGGTCACGATATCCCGGCACCCTCTTATAGTAGCTATGAGCAACAAGATTCATAATATCTTCTTCCAGGTTTGCCCCTGTGCATGAAATAATATGAACTTTATCCTGACGAATCATTTCTGCCAAAGTTTTACCCAATTCAGCAGTACTCATTGCACCACCAAGAGTAATCATCATTTTCCCTCCTTCATCGAGATGCTTAACATATGCTTTTGATGCATCTATTAAAGCTGCTGCATTAAAATGTTTAAAGTTTTCTTCTATAAACTTTGAGATGTTACCTTTTGTTTCCATTTATTACTCTTCAAGAATATATGTTAATAATTTAAAATAAAGCTTTGCTGCTAAAAAATCAGATGCCGGACTTTCTGGCTTTGGTGCAAGTTCGACAATATCGAATCCAATAATATTTCTTTGTTTTGCAAGTTTTTTCAACAAATCTAAGCTAGGATACCAACCTAAACCGCCTGGCTCAGGAGTTCCTGTTGATGGCATAATTGAAGGATCAAAATAATCCAGATCAATTGTAAGATAAACATCTTGTCCCAATTTATCAATAACCTCTTGTTGCCAGTCGTTACGCATTGCAATATCTTCGGCATAAAACACATTTAACCGTTTTACAAATGGCTTTTCAACAACATCCATACTGCGAATTCCGACTTGCACCAAATTAGTATTCTTTGAAGCCCAATGTAACGCACAAGCATGATTGAATGGTGTTCCAAGATACTCAGGCCTTAAGTCAGAATGTGCATCAAGTTGCAAAACTGAGATATTCGAATATTTTTCAGAAGCTGCCATAATTGCACCTATTGATACAGAATGCTCACCTCCTATCATTGTAAACAGTTTGCCGGAATCAAATGTCGACAAAGCTTTTTCCTTTACCATTTTCACCATTTCTTCAGGAGAAATATCGCAATTAGGAGCATTTTCAAGGAAAACCCCATGTTTATAAACCTCAGTATCTGATTCAAGATCATAAACTTCCATATTTTCAGAAGCAACCAAAAAAGCTTCAGGACCCTTATCTGCTCCTTTGCCCCAGGTTGATGTCGCATCATAAGGCACAGGATACAATACTACAGAGGCTTTTTCCAAGCCTGAATACTCAATTGGTATACCTGCATAAGTTCTTTCGGACATTGTTAAATCAAATTAGATTGCAAATATAAGGTATTTGATCAAATACAAATATGAAAATTCATTGAGTAAATAAAAATATTCAAAAAGTCACTTAAAAAAACATCCTTGCATTAGCTTCGCTGAGGGCTAAAGCCGTTCGTGGCAATCAATTGGTTCACGCAGAGAACGCAGATAAGACGCAAAGAACGCAGATAATGATTGCTTACAGTAATAAATATTCGTGCATTAGTGGCGATACAGATCAATATGCATATCCTAATATTTTAAGCATTGACTTATAGCTTTGTTCTCTAGAGAAAAGTCGGGTTGAAACTTTACCATCCTCATCGCGGCTTATAAGAACATGTTTAGGCGCAGGTGTCAAACAGTGTTGAATACCACCAAAGCCACCTATAGATTCCTGGTAGGCACCTGTATTAAAGAATCCTAGATACAACCTTTCTTCTGGATCAAACTCAGGTAAATAAATTGCATTAATATGCTGTTCGCTATTATAGTAATCGTCGCTATCGCATGTAACACCGCCTAAAAAGACCCTCTCGTACTGACTACCCCATTTGTTTATTGGCAACATTATAAAACGTTTGTTAATTGACCAAGAATCAGGCAAGGTTGTAATAAATGATGAATCTATCATATTCCATTTCTCACGATCGTTCTGTTGTTTCTGATAAACCACAGAATAAATTGCACCTCCACTTTCACCAACAGTAAAAGACCCAAATTCAGTATAAAGATTAGGTTCCGGAACTCCTGCATGATCACATGCCATCTTAATCTGATTTACAATCTCTTCAGCCATGTTCTCATATTCATACTCAAAATTCAAGCTATTTTTTACTGGAAACCCTCCACCAATATTCAATGAATCAAGTTCAGGACAAACCTTCTTAAGTTCACAATAAACACTCATACATTTATTGAGTTCGTTCCAATAATATGCAGTATCTTTTATTCCAGTATTGATAAAAAAGTGCAACATCTTTAAATTAACTCTTGGGTTATTCTCAATAAAGTTTTTATAATATTTTATAATATTTTTATACCCTATTCCAAGTCTTGATGTATAAAATTCAAACTTAGGTTCTTCTTCAGATGCTATCCTAATTCCTACATTAATATCACCATTAACCTTCTCAAGTAACTGATCTAACTCTGAATAATTATCTATAACCGGAATGACATAATCAAAGCCATCATTAATAAGGTCTGTAATATTTTCTATATATTTTT
>CAZUQY010000373.1:0-3482 GCA_964622935.1 uncultured Bacteroidales bacterium
TTGCAAGCTCAACAGGATTCGCTGAGGATGATTGGGTTGAAATTTTTGGTATGGATGGATTAAGAGAAGCGGCCCAAATAAGCTCGATAACAGATAGCACAAACATAGTTCTCGACCAATTAGTATTGGCGCATGAGTCCGGAAGTACTATCGTCAAACTAGAAGTAGAACACACATTCACAGAATTAATGAATACGGTTTGCGCGATTGCGAGTGTAGCAAGAATTATCGGACAATCTTATACTGATATTGTTGGCTATACATTAGCAGAGTTGCATGTTCAAAAAGGGGAACCTTATACACAATGGAGGGAAACGGCCAAAGAACTAATCAGGATTAGGGATGAGATGATGAAGAGGATTAGTATAAGGCCAAGTATACAATGAAATTAAGAAATACTATTACTGTTGTACTATGCCTCATTATTTTTTGCATATTTGTTCAATGTAAAACAAATGAAAGCTCTACTGCAAGTAAGAAATCGCAATCAATATACAAGATTCTTAAACGCATAAAATTCTCTGAAAGAAAATTTGACAAACTATTGACTGAACCAAAAAGAGGTCAAAACCATTTCTCGACAAAACGATTTAACAAAGATTTAATTATTACAGAACATGAATCGAATGGATTTAGAGCTTTAACAATTACTACAAGAACTCCTTCCAACATTCATATAATATTCTTTCATGGTGGGGCTTACATAGCCGAAGCAGCCAAAGCTCACAGAAAACTAATCGAAAATATTTGTTTAACTTCCAATTGTAAAATCACATTTATTGATTATCCTTTAGCTCCAGAGTACAATGCCACAACAACTCATAAAATCACTAATGAGTTTTACCAAATTTTATTAAAGAAATACCCAAATGACAAGTTTGTTTTAATGGGTGATTCAGCAGGTGGAGGTCTTGCTTTAGCTTTCTTACAAACACTTGTTGCTAACAACGAAAAGATAATCCCTCAAAAGACAATTCTATTGTCACCATGGCTTGATGTTAGTATGAGCAACCCTGATATTAAAGATTATATTGACAAAGATGTAATTCTGAATTGTGAAAAACTTATAAAATGCGGCAAATTATACGCAAGAAATCTGGATACAAAAAACCCTTTGGTCTCTCCTATCTATGGACAACTTGAAAATCTTGGTAGCATAAAAATATTTGTCAGTGCAGATGAAATGTTCTTTCCAGATTGCATAAAATTACATGCAGCTTTATCAATATCTGAGGGTAGCAATTCTGCAACCACAATAATGGAAGGAATGGTTCATGATTGGATACTTTTCCCATTAGATGAAAGCAAAGAATGTATTAAAGAAATTATTGAATATATCGAAAATTAAAAATGAGAAGATATACACATGCAATAGTAAAAATTCCAGCAGAAACTTTCGAAGAGGGTATTACAAACTCCATGCTTGGAAAACCAATTTATCAAGATGTCCTAATTCAACATAAGAACTACTGTAAAGCTCTTGAAAATTGCGGATTATCAGTTATTGTTCTTGACCCAGACACTAAATTCCCTGATTCATGCTTCGTTGAAGATACGGCAATAATAACAAAGAGACTGGCCATAATAACAAATCCTTGCTCTTCCTCAAGGCAGGGAGAAGTAGAAAAGATATCGGACTTATTGTCTACAAAGATGAGAACCATTCGTATAACTGAAGGTAATCTTGATGGTGGAGATGTAATGAAAGTTAATGACCATTATTATATTGGAATTTCTGAAAGAACAAACAAAAAAGGAGCATCACAATTGTCAAGCATTCTAATGAACGAAGGATTTACAAGCTCAACAATTCAAGTAAAAGAAATATTACATTTAAAAACAGGCATTACGCATTTAAACAACAATTATTACGTCGCAACACTAAAATTTAGTAAGGCAATTAGAAATGCAAAAATAATTACAACAAATGATAATGAAGAATATTCTGCGAATTGTCTCTTTATCAATGGGAACGTAATCATGTCTGCAGGACACCCAATTCTTAAGTCAGAACTTATAAAACTGAAATATCAGCTAATTGAAGTTGAAATGTCGGAATTTCAAAAAATGGATGGTGGATTAACTTGTTTATCTTTAATCTACTAATTAAAACATCATCTTAAACCCTATAACCATCATCTTTGCTCCAGAAAGAAATTCAATTCGATCGTAGTTTTTAGTGCTTTTTAACATCTTCTTTACAAGAAACTTAGTAACGACGTCAACATCTTCTGCAATAACTTTATATACTTTTTGAAACTTTTTTGCTTCTTCTGAAGTCTGGTCGACTAAAGCACCATCAAGAAATTCTGTTCTAACCATACCAGGACTTAAAACACAAACTTGTACAGGTGTCTTCTTGAGTTCATTCGCTAAAGATTTTGTAAAGTAGTTCACTGCCCTCTTTGATGTTCCGTATAAAGTGATTTTTTTCATAATTCGACCATTGCTACCAAAGCCTTCCATATTGAATATTTTACCATATCCTTGTTCGAGAAATCGATTTGCTGCAATATGTGAACCTAACATCAAAGAATAAATGTTAATATCAGAAATTTTCTTAACATCCTTAGGTCTTAAGTCAATGAATAATTTGTTGTCCTGTGGAACTCCAGCATTATTAATCCAAAAGTCCAATTTGCCAAATTTTTCAAATGCAAGATTTAGTAATGAAAAGTGTGTGCTTTCTTCAGTGACATCACCAGCAATTCCAACAACATTATCCTCATACTCACTAAAGATTTTCAAAGCTTTTGATACAGCCTCCTCTGTTCTTCCATTAATAACTACCTGATGCCCTTTAGACAGAAATTCTTTAGCTAAGCCGTGTCCAATTCCACGTGTACTTCCCGTAATAACAATTGTCTTCTTATTCATAAAATGTATTTTGTGCGATAAAGTTACAAAAGTATATTATGTTTTTATTAATCAGACTTTTTTTGAATTAAATATACGAGCTCGTATTATGCCAGAAAGTAATTCTAAATTGATTTCTTTTCTAATCTTGCTTTGACAATCGAATGAACAACAACTCCAAATAAAATTAAACTTGCCCCAACAAGTTCTTTAGGATTTAGTACCTCAGATAAAATAAAATAACCAAAAATCGCTGCAAAAACTGGTTCGGTCGAAAAGATAATTGCGACTTTAAGAGAAGACACATATTTCTGAACCCAGACACTCACAAAATAGCAAAACAAAGTTCCAATTAAACCGAGATAAAGCAAAGAGTAAACAGATTTAGAAGAAAGCACAACAGGCTCTGTATTTGTGATAAAAAATGCACTTAGACTAACGACTGATGCAGCAAAAAACTGCCACGTAATAATAGATACAGTATCTGTCTTTTTAACAAATATGCCGGCACTAACAATATGGAATGCTGCTGCAACAGCAGTAATTATTGTAATCAGATCTCCTAAATTCATACTAGTGTTAAGTTAATCGTTAATTGACGGATAAAGTCTCTTTAATTTTATTCT
>CAZUQY010000374.1:0-3450 GCA_964622935.1 uncultured Bacteroidales bacterium
GGATAATGCTCGATAATTTTAGTGTTGAAAACACTCGTAAGGCTGTCGAGATGATTAATGGTATATTTGAAACCGAATCAAGTGGCGGGATTACAATAGAGAACCTGAGAGATTATGCTGAGTGCGGTGTCGATTTTATTTCAGTTGGAGCACTAACTCATCAGATAAAAAGTCTGGACCTAAGTCTTAAAGCTATTTGATGAAAAAAATACAACAGAAAATATTAGCACTAAAATTATTTATAATTTCTGTTAGTAAAAAAATAATACTACCCGGATTTAGAGGATATTCGCTTTACTATGTCGGTTCGTTTTTTATTAAAGGGATACAGCAAGGATCAATTTCTGTAAGAGCATCAAGTGTGGCTTATAATTTGTTTATTGCAATTTTTCCCACCATGATATTTTTGTTTTCATTGATCCCTTTTGTTCCAGTTAAAAACTTTCAGTACGAATTGTTTAGTATTTTGGCCGAAGTCTTGCCCGATTCAGCTTTTAGTCTTATGCATGAAACTATTTCGGATACAATCCTTAATCAGAGGAGTAGTATTTTGTCTATAGGTTTTTTACTGATGTTGTTTTTTGCATCTAACGGCGTTTTGGCATTTATTGAAGCTTTCAATAGTAGTTATCACGATTTAGATACCCGAAACTGGTTGAGTAAAAGGCTTATTTCTATAGTCCTTGTTATAATTCTTAGTGTTTTATTGTTAATAGCGATAACTTTAATTGTTGTTGGAGATAATTTCTTAATAAGATTTGTTGGAAATCATCCGTCTTATTTGCAATATAGTGACTCGTTATATTTTACGGTTGGTATTCTAAAATGGCTAACAATTATATTGTTGTATTTTTTGGCAACCTCGTTTTTGTATTATTTGGCTCCTGCAAAAAAGAGTCGCTTTCGTTTTATTACTCCAGGAGCTATCCTAGCTACATTTTTACAAATTATTTCGTCATTGGGATTTTCATATTATGTAAATAATTTTGCTCAGTATAATAAGCTTTATGGATCCATTGGTACTATCATTGTAGTCATGTTGCTATTTCATATTACTGCCTTAGCATTAATCGTAGGGTTTGAATTAAATGTCAGTATTTTGACAAGTAAAAAAAATATATCTATAAAAAGAATGAAAAAATAAGTTTTGTGTTTTATTTTTTTTTAATTTTGATTTTATTAGCACAAATAGTTTGCAATTATTTCTCATTCAAATTATTAAGTGATTTTTGCAGGTAAAATTAGAATTATGAAAAAACTACTTATTGTTTTATGTTTTTTAGGTTTGTATATTGCGACTTATGCACAACCAGCTGTTGCAGAGGACTTTACGGTTACTGATACTGAAGGGTTAACATATAATCTGTTTGAAATTCTCGACGCAGGAAAGTATGTTTATATTGATTTTTGGTTTTCTACATGTCCGGGATGCCAAGGAGCTGTGCCAGGTATAAATGCAATTTATGAAGGCTTTGGCTGTAACGAGTATGAGCTAGTTGTTTTAGGAATGGGTTCAGAGGATACAGATGCAATAGCGGAACAGTTTCGTACAGATTTTGGATGTATTTATCCTTTGGTTAGTGGCGAAGGTGGTTCTTATGGGGTGATTTCATATTATGGAGTTGAATATTATCCTGAGTTTATATTGATTAAACCTGATAGGAGTGTTCTCTGGAATGGCGATCCAAATGATTTACATGATATTTCTACAATAGCATCTTTGGGTCCTAATCAAAATGCATGTCCTGAAGACTGGCCGGTAGCTCAGTTTTATGGCGATCCAGTTGTATTGCCTGTTGGTTCAGCTGTAACCTATCATGATGAGTCACTTAACAATGTTGCAACATGGAATTGGTTTTTCGAGGGAGGCGAGCCAGAAACATTTAGTGGACAAAACCCTCCTGAAATTTTTTATAACGAGTCAGGTTATTACGATGTAACTTTGTCTGTCTATAATGAGTTTGGTAACGATAATTCTGTAACGTATCAAAACTATATTCAGGTTTATGATATTGCGGATGATACTGTAGTGGCTTGGTTTTCAGCAAATCAAGTTGTTGTTGTTTCGGGACATACTATTGATTATACCGACCTTTCATTTGATTATCCATACGAATGGTATTGGGAATTTGAAAATGCTGATCCAGCAACTGCAACAATACAACATCCTCAAGATGTTTTGTATAATAATGTTGGAGTTTTTGACGCTCAGCTTATTGTAAGAAACTCAGAAGGTTGGGATACTCTCCTAATTGAAGATTATATTACTGTGATTCCTGATCCGGGAGAAGATGCTCCTATCGCAAACTTTACATCTCATAATAGACTTGTGAAAGTCAATACTCCTGTATATTTTGAAGATTTATCTACTAATTATCCTATGTCTTGGTCATGGCAATTCGAAGGTGGAGATCCCAATTATTCTGGATTTCAGATTCAACCAGAGGGGGTGGAATATGAAAATACCGGATTTTATGACGTAACTCTAAGTGTTACAAATACAAATGGATCTGATGTTCTTACTAAAAGAGATTATGTTGTTGTTTATCAAGCTCATGTTGGAAAATTTTGTGATACAATTTCCAATTTGCTCGAAGCAGAAATACCAACAGAAATGCATATTAATGGCATGACAGGTAGTTATGGAGGTCAGAACAGTGACCAAATAAGGATGTATGCAGATTATTATGATTATCATACCTATAATCAAGTATATGGTGTGATTGTTCCTGTAATGGAATTGAGCTACGCATCAGCAAGTTCTTACATTCGCTTTATTACATGGGATGGAGTTGACGATCAACCAACAACGATCTTATCTGATGAAAAAGTATACTTACGAACTCTCAGTAGTAACTATATTCAGGTCATATTATTTGATGAGCCTCTTGAGATTGATGGTCCATTTTATTTGGGCTATAGTATAAATTATGCAGACGGAGATAACTTTGTTGTCGGAATGTCTCCAAACAGAGGTAATGGCGGTTTTAATACATTGTGGGTGAATGATGGCGATGCTTGGAAAACTTCGATTGAATCTTATGAAATTGCTGCTTCTACAGGGATACGCCCGCTTACATGTCTAGTTGGTATTGAAGATGAAGAGATACAGCAAAATGTTGGAATTTATCCAAATCCAGCGTCTGACTATATTACTGTTATAAATGATTTAGAATTTAATGATGGTGATTTTGTTGAAATATTTGATAAAACAGGTAGGACTGTTTTTATGAAATTTGCAGATGAATATTCTACTGAGATGAATATTGATGTTTCACAATTATCACCAGGAGTATACTTTACTAGAGTATTTACGAAAGGTAAACTTGTTGTAGACAAAATTAGTGTTATAAGGTAAGTACTCTAAAAAACTAAAAAAGGGAACTGCTCATAAGCTAGTTCCCTTTTCTTTGTTACGAAAAAACTCTATCTAATTGGTTAAGAATTGAT
>CAZUQY010000375.1:0-3427 GCA_964622935.1 uncultured Bacteroidales bacterium
ATTTAATAACTCACCAGAAATCACAGTAATTGTAGAAACTGGATCTGGATTTAAAGGAGCATCTTTTACGACACTAAACATTTTTTGTGACATCGCTACATTTATTCTCAAAAACGAAGACATCAGCAAAATAGGTACAATAAGCACTGATTACAAAAAAATTCCTGAACTATTACCACAACTTGAGCCTAATTTAATAAACGGCGAAATAATTTACATCGATTCATACGGAAATGCTATTACAAATATCAGTAAAGAGATTTTCGATGAAAATGTAAATAACTCAAAATTTGAAATATTAATAAATTCAAACTTGTATAAATCAAAAATTGTTTACAACAGTTACAAAGAAGTTGAAAAAGGGGATATCGTATGTCTTTTTAATTCATTAGGATTACTTGAAATCGCAATAAGAGAAGGAAATGCTTCGCAGTTATTAAGTCTGAAGCGAAAATCAGAAATAAGAGTCAAGTATAACATATGAAGAACAAACTTATTATAATATTATTACTGACCTACCCGTTTTTTGCGTTTTCGCAAAAAGTTTGTTTTTCTGAAATAAGATTAAACAACGGATTTGTTGCCCCTCATCGAATTGGCATGGAAGGCTTAGCAAAAGGACCATCATATGGAACTGAACTTAACTTCTATTACGACTTTGGCAAAACTAATTTTTACGATTACAAATATAACAGCCCTTATACCGGCTTTGGCATTTCTTGGCAAAACCTTGGTAATCCAGAAGTCTTAGGGCAATCCTTTGCAGTATTTTCTTTCATGGAATTTAAGCTCCTTAAACTAAATAAAATAAATGTCAACACAAGAATTAATGGTGGTCTTACTTATCTCACAAAGAAATACGACAAGGAATTTAACCCCGAACATATAGCAATTGGAACTAATGTATGCTTCTATTTTAATCTCAATTTTGGTTTACATTACAAATTTTCAACTACTCCATTATCAATGCGATTAAATGCAGGGATAATTCATTTTTCTAATGGCTCTGTAAAAAAACCTAATCTGGGTCTTAATCAAGTCAACGTTAGTTTAGCTTTTGCTTGGCAACTAAATGAAATGGATCGTGAAGAATTGTTAAATGCCGGCAATAAAGAAGCTGACAAAAAACATGAATTCACAATTATGGGAACTTTGACAAGTTCTGATGAATATACAATTCAACCTGATGGTCGTGGTGGAGGATTTCTATGCAGCACAGGTGCAATTGGGTACAATTACATATATTCTAAAATTGGCAAAATTGGAATTTCTGCAGATGTTTTTTACAATGAAAATTTATATTATTATTTTGACACAAACTGGGATGTACTCATTAGATATTATGATGACCCAAAAGATATAATCAGAGCCGGAATTAGTATTGGACACGAATTAATTTATAAAAGAATTAGTTTTTTAAGCTATGTAGGCTTATACTATTATAATAAAGTAAAACCAAACGATTTTCTTTATACTAGATTTGGATTGCGTTATTACCTGTTCAAAAACGTTTTTATTAATACAACAATTAAAGCTTTTGGATTTAAAGCCCATTATATTGAATCAGGAATAGGTTTTAGTTTTAAACCTTAAAGATTATTTGTATTACTTAGTCTTATTTAATTTGATAATTTCAGTATCATTACCAGACTGAATTTTAATCAAATACAAACCACTACTTTTTCCGGCAAATGCAGAACTTGCATTAAAAACTTCATCAGTAGTAACAATTTCAAATATCTGTCTGCCGAAATTATCAAAAATAGAAATTGTATATTCACCAACAATTGAATGATTTTCGATATAAACTTCATCACTTGCAGGGTTAGGAAAAACAGAAACTAAGTTTGGTTTTGAGATTTCCTCAATAGAATTTGAGTATGAAACAGAAAACTCGTCAATATACAATGTATTTCCACCTCCAGCTTCAACTTCGACAACGATTCTAAGATTTTCACCAGTGATCAAAGAAGGATCTATAACAAAATTTTGATCTCTCCAATGCGATGCTAAAGGTGTATAAGTGTTAAACGAAGAAGCATTTGTAGAAATTAAATCAGAGCCGGAAATTATTTGAATTATCCGTAATGTTTCTCCACAAGAATTTGAAATATAAATTTTCAATCTGTCACCATACAAGTCTCCTGATTTCCCATATGCAGTTTTGAAGCTTACATAAATAGGAACATCTGGTGTCGCTATTTTTAAATTTGGCAAATAAACCCTGTTTTTAATGCCTGTTTCATTTCTCTTATTAATTATACGAAGACCTTTACCACTTTCTCCATAACTAGTCTGTTCCCAATTTTCATACCCTCTTGATTCAAGATAAAAATCATTATCCGTATTGTCATCTATCTTAGGGAATGACGTAGTTTCGAATGATTCGGTATATGGCAATGTGTATGCATCATCTATATCATAAACTCTAATATAATCCTGCTCAAATTTAACATCTGAATCAACAGGATTGCCAGAAGTGAGTTGGACATCAAATTTCCCTTTTTCTTCATAGCTTACAATTGGAAACTCTTCTTCAGACACACTAGGAGTTCCACCTTCAAAGGACCAAGTCCTTAAATCTAAATAATCTGTCCCGTATGTAAAATCATTATATTCAACGCTAAAGCCTCTACATCCTATTTTCTTATTAGCTGAAAAATCTGCTACAGGTGGGCACATTTCAGGCTCATAATCATCATTAGTACCAGTAGCTAAAAGATTTTGTGCTGTTATAAGATTATTTCTATCCGACACAGAGGAATTAAGAACTGCTCTCATCTCTTCTGCTTGGCCAACAGTAAACATTCTAGTACAATAGCTATATTCCATAAAATTCTGCACATTATCAAGCGAACCACATGTCACAGCGGAAAGAGTACATGATGTGTGTCCAATCGTATTTGGAGTGTCCGCGATTCCATCATCCATATCACAATTAGTTGACACCTCTGGATCATTTGTATGCCCCCATGGATGCGCGAGGTTTAAATAATGTCCAATTTCATGAGTAATAGTGCTACCTTTTCCATAATTACTAGTACCTGAAGACCCGACATAATCATATAATAATATAACACCGTCTGAACCGTAAGGTGCTGTTCCTGGATAATATGACCAACCTGCGGCACCATTACCAAGTGCATTAACCACCCAAATATTAAGATACATGTCTGATGGCCATGTTGGAGCAGCCTCTTTAGCATCTTCTCCACCACCATAAGTAGTTTCGGAAACAGTTCTTGTTACACCTACTGTACAGTTTCCCCAAGGGTCTTTTCGTGCTAGTCTAAACTCAATGTTACAATCTGCAGCAATGCTTTTAAACTCATTTATAATAGAAGAAGTATCAACACGAAGTCTATTAAAATCGTTATTTATAAAATCAACAGCTTCAATAATCTGATTATAACTGATATTTTCAGCA
>CAZUQY010000376.1:0-3417 GCA_964622935.1 uncultured Bacteroidales bacterium
TTGGTGAGTAAACAACATATGATTCAATTTCGTGTTCAAGTAATTTCTCTAAGGCTTCCTTTGAAGTAGCGTTCAGATTTACGCCCAAATATAATTTGATTTCTCCGCCCGCTTCTTTGAAAGAAAGCATTTCATCAATGATATTTTTAAGACCACCTTTGCTTACAAAAGCAACGAAGGCATTGAACGAATTGTAGTTTTCACTTTCTAATGAATTTAAAATATAATTCCCTGCAGTTATATCACTTTCAGGGTCTAAACCCTGTCCAATAAATTTCAATTCCATAATGTTTCTTTAAAAATATCAAAAATACAAATTAATTTTCGTTAGAACTGCATTGGCCTAAAAAAGGCTCTTTTGCAAATTTTGGAAGTGGGTTTGGTTTGCGTGATTTGCAAATGTGCCTTTTGTGGGTTGGCTTTTTCTTTTTGAGGGAGGGAGAAAAAAACAAAATAAATTCCATCAAGTTTGCACTAACTTATCTACGAACTACTTTTTACACTTGCATACAACGGTTGCGGCTATGTGGAGTGTGGAATAGGAATAGAAATTACCTTATCAAAGTTCCCACGAAGCCAAATTTTTAGATTTTGTTTTTAAATTTTATCGCAAAAGCCAAATGTAAAAATTTGGCGGTGTTCGGAATCGTTCTGCCCGAACGTTTACAGCCGATTTCCACATTACATATAGGTGTTGTTAGCAGCTGTGATTTCATTGTTTCAAATATAATTCTATAAAAGTTTTTATCCTTAAAAATCAGGATTTTCACTTACTTGTTTAATTAAGTCTTCAAAAGCCTCCTTAATTATTTTTGCATAATTCTCATTAATAATTGGGATATTTATTGTTGTAATAATTTTGCTTCCCATATTAGTATTGGATATGCATTCGTCATTATTTTGACAGTGTAAGACAACAGTGTATAAAGTGTATGTTGACTTTTGGCATGGGTCAGAAACCTCTTCACTAATAATTTCAATAGTTTCATCGAGTTCATTCAATTTTACATAATAGTTGTTTTCTTGAAATGATTTGGTGTAAATTGGAATAGTTGATTCTATTTTTTCCGGATTAGTTCCTGCAGGAATTAGATATCGATCACTTGATTTATAAATATTTAGACTTCCATTAGCATATAGTTTTATTTTATATATTGTTTTATACCAAATGATATCGCATGAAATCTGAGGAGGATCAGAATAGCATATCCCATAATTATTAGGTGGCGCATCAAATACTGCTTTAGCAAGCTCTAAATTTACTTGTTTTACTAATTCCGTAATTGCTTGAGACCTTGCAAAACCTGAAATAATAGTAGAACAGAGAATTATAAATATTATTTTTTTCATATTTTAAATTAGTTGATTCAAGTATGTTGAAATTTTAGTTTTGAGTTGTTCGGAATGGGACTTCTATCATTGCTGCTAACGGTTGACAATATGAAACGGTTGGGTTTTCGGGCTGCGTACTTGTCCACCGACAAGAAAGCTGGCGCGAGAACCAAACGCCCGTAAACCACTGAATCCCAACTGTTTTATATTGTGTGTTGTGCGTTCGTGCATTATTTTCTTTCAAGTCTAATATAAAATGGATATGCATAATACTCCCTTTCAGCTGCGGCCATTGCTACAATAGTTCCAGATAACACATTCGCATTCTTGTACAATTTCAACGACATAAATTGACTCAACTCATGTCGAATATCAGCCGATGGTAAATCACCAGGAAACATGCCAATAAATGAATTTTGGTTTACCAATCCCGCAAGTAAAATTGTCTTATGAGGTATTGGATTGTTTTGTGTAAAATATGATTTATAAGTAAAATCTAAATAATCAATAATAATGTTTCCATCAGGTTGTATCTTTAGAGTGCATGGAACATCTAATTCACCAACTTTTATTGTTCCTTGCCAATCTCCAAAATAGGTTGAATCAGAAGTGTAATATTTATATTCTGCTACTTCGTTTAAAGGTCTTGGATTGTAATTAGGTAGGATTATTTTACTAAGTTGATTTGTAATATTTTGGCAAAACTGCTGATTTGAGGTGTTTATTAACACGGCAATTACAACGTTTTCTTCAGGTATAAGTTTAATCATAGAACTTGCCCCCATCATACCACCTTCATGCCAGATTATTCTGTATCCATTATCATTGTTTTTAAAATACCATCCCAATCCATAAAATGTTGAATCGTAATAATGATATAATGTTTTTGGGTTTATATAATTATGTGTCATATCAATTTCTTCCGAATTTAACAATCCCATTTGTCCATTTTTTAAGTGAAACATACCAAACAAAGCCAAATCATGTATACTTGAATACACGTTGCCTGCCCCTTTGGTATTATTTGAGACATCGGGAAGTAGGTTTAATTTTGAATCATATTTTTTTGCAACAACTAATTTAGGATTATCAGGTTTTTCTATAAATGTATTATTCATTCCAAGCGGTTTGAACAATTCATCATTCATAAAGTTGGAATAGGACTTTCCACTTTGCTTACTGATTATGAAATCGAGCAACCCATAACCAAGGTTGGAGTACTCACAAATTAATCCAGATGGATGATAAAGACTTCCATATTTATTAAAAGCCGTTTCAAAATTGTCATTCTTAATGCTCTCGTCAGAGTAGTTAATCTGAAAGTATGTACCTAATCCAGAAGTGTGGTTTAATAAATCAATCACTTTTACTTCTGATGAGATACCCTCAAAAACTTTGAATTTCAGTGGTGAAATATATTTTTCAGCAGGAGAATTTAAATCAATAGCTTTTTTATGACAAAGTATCATTATTCCTGTTGCAGTCATTGGTTTAGATACAGATGCCAACTGATATGATGTTGAGATTGTTGCTTTGACTTTATTCTCAATATCAGCTAATCCAAATGCTTTTTCATAGATGATAACTCCATCTTTAGTAATAGCCACTGAAACGGAAGGAATCGTCCCATTATCAATCTCTTTATTGATTTGATTCTCAAAATCACTAAAATCATAATTAGATTGTGAAAATCCAGTTTTAAAAATCTGGAAAACTAATAAAATCAAAAGTGTCAGTTTTTTTATGTTATTGTAATGTTTCTGGTGTTTTTCTTGCATGACGCACAACGGCAGTCCGTCTAAAAACCACCTCAATTTCATTATTTTGCTCAAAAATAAGCATTTTTGAGTAATTTTTCCGAATTTGAGAAAGGTATTATTTGCAAATAACAGAAAAAAGATAATAGTTTAGCATTTGGCTTATGAGGTTTTATAAGGTAGAATTTAGCAACTAATAAAGAAAGTAGAGCTTCCATGTAAGCTTTAAGAGAGTCAAGCCCCATTATATTTATTATTCTACGTAAGTTGTAAGCTGTAAACATAAAGCCTACATCTGCATTGGCTCTTTGTATGTATTTCTTAGTCA
>CAZUQY010000377.1:0-3415 GCA_964622935.1 uncultured Bacteroidales bacterium
TTCAAAATCTAGTTCATTAGGAATAAAATACATCTCGCCATTTTCATTAATTAGCTTGCAATTAATAGCAGACGAAGTATTTATAAGTTTATTTATTGAAAGACATAGTCGTTCTTCATCAATAATATTGCTGAAATTTATTGCATATGCGATATTATATGAAGCATTTTCTGGATTTTGTTGCTGAAAAAACAAAAGAGATTTTTGTATTTCAGACAATCCCACCTTATTTGATCTCTGAACTGAAACATGTTCACTTATTGAATCGTCTAATTTGTTTGAAAGCACCTTTAAAAGTGCTTTTGGACTTGGATTGTTAAAAACAGTTTGAAAGCTTATTCTGCACGAGAAAAATTCTTCGATGCCAATAATAAGTGATACGACTGTCAATGAATTACCTCCTAAATCAAAGAAGCTGTCCCCCATTCCAATTTGTTTAACATATAAGACCTTTTCAAAGATTGATATTATTTTCCTTTCATTTTCATTTGTTGGTTCGATATAGGGGATTTCTATATTTGGCCTGATATTGGTGTGCTTCGGAAGCATTTTAATGTCTATCTTACCATTAGCAAGCAAAGGAAATTCATCAAGAAAAACCCATCTTTCAGGAATCATTACAGATGGTAAAAATGTAATGCAATAATTGTGAACTTGTGAAATACTAAGTACATTAAGCTTTTTTGTACGTATATATGCTATGATTTGAGGAATCTCAGCTTTTGAAACAACTAACTTGCATTGCAAAATATCATCATGAGACAATAGAACACTTTCAATTTCCTGCAACTCAATTCTCTGTCCTCTAATCTTAACTTGTTCATCCTTTCTGCCAACAAAAACAAATTCATTATTGTTGATTATTTTAACTACATCACCAGTATTATAAACAGTTTTAACTATTTTATTAGCTGTGGTGTAATTAAAGAAGTGCTTTTCAGAAAACTGTTTTTCAGACAAATACCCATCACATATCCCAGGTCCTGATGCATATAAAACACCACTTTCTCCAACAACTGCCTCACAATTGTCTTCTTTTATCACAAAAAATTCCGTTTCTGGAATTGGTGATCCAATTGAAATATTCTCTTTAGAATTTATTTTTTTAAAACTAAGATTTGCCACAGCTTCAGTTGGTCCGTATAAATTCCAAATTGTAATATCAGGAAACAGCTCAAACGTTTCTGAAATTAGGTTTTTAGGAATGTTTTCTCCTGATAGAAAAAGTGCCCTTGGATTTGCTTTACCAATTCCAATATGTTTTTTATACCATTCTAAAGACAATGCCCAAACTGATGGAACACAATATAAACCATATTGATTGTGCTCACTATACCAATTAAAAAGCTTTTCAGGATTATTAAGTAAATCCGGAAGTATATGCAAAGGCTTACCGGCTTTAAGACATGAAAATATCTGAGATACGGCAGCTGCAAAATTAATTTCAGAAGTTAATGGTAGAAGATTATCAACAGAGTTTTTAAAAAAAGATGTTGCCCAATTTGAATAATATTTAAGGTTCTTATGTAAAACCCTTACTCCTTTTGGTGTTCCCGTTGAACCAGAGGTAAAAAGCACATACGCAAGATCATTTGCGCTAATCGTCACTATGGGATTTTCTGCAGGTACATTTAAATCAAGTTCATTTACGACTAAAGTCTGGCAGCTATGTGAATGAATAAGATCTTTACTCTCAGAATCGCATATTGCAATTTTGCTTTGTGTAATATTGAGAATCTTTTTAATCCTATATTCTGGATATGAATTAGATAACGGAACATATGCAGCCCCTGTTTTTAGAACCGCCAATATAGATACAATTAAATCAATCCCTTTAGGAAGTAAAATACCAATGATGTCACCTTTTATTACTCCTTTTTTAATTAGAATATTTGCTATGACATTTGATGATCGATTAAGTTGCTTGAAGGTAATTTGTGTTGATTCAAAAACAATTGCTATTTCATCATTGCTTTTTTCAGCATGCTTATATATAATGTTTGGAATTATTTCTGGGTCAAGTTTTGAATTAAAAATAGAAGACTCTTTGTTCATTGTTAGAAGCACTTATTTAATCGAAAAAAAATCTTGAATTGAAAAGCCTTCTAATTCGCTTTTATCATAAGGTAACTCTGCTAATATTGTCTTAAGCTGGACAATTGAAATGTAAATATCATATGTCATATCGTTTAACATTTCTAAGGAGTTGTAGTAGTTGTCAAAGGACAAAATAATATCAATTTGAGTAGAATTATCATATTTAAATTTTTCCTTTTCATTTAAATATGATTGATACATAATTTCTGTTAATGCTTTGGTTTGTTGGTAGTTTCCAACTAATTGTTCAAGATTATTTATCAATCTTAATGCATTAACTTTACTCTCATAAGCGTATTTCTCTAAATATTGAACCGAGGTTTCATATTCATTTAGTTGTATTAAATATTCTGCTTTCTTTTGGTCGTTTTTAATTGGCAAAGTGTGAGATAGCGTAAACAAAAAACTGTATCCCGGGTAAGTACTGCTAAAAGCATTAAAGAGATTGTAATTTCCATCGGGATACATTCCATAATACGAAGCTCGTACATCAAAAACCAACGGATTTTTCTTTTGATTTTTTGTATAATCCAACATTATTTTATTTTCATCTATTTTGTACGAAATGCTTTTGTATTGTGGTGTATTCTGAATATTTGAATTAATAATGCTTTTTCGTGATGAAATGTAACTTATTATTGCATCTGGGTCAATCTCAGGGGTGTTATCAATTGGCTTAGGCATATCTTTTGAAATCTGTAGATTTTCAGAACCTAATATTTGTTCAAGATCAAAATACGAATTTTGCATGTTTATTTTAGCGCCGGATAACTGCAACTCGTTTTGCAAATATAGCGCATCGGCTCGATTCTTTTCAACTTTTGGTAAAATGTCATTTTTCACAAGCTCATAAATATTTACTTTGTATTTTTCGGCTTCAACTAATGCTTCAGATTTAATCTGATAGCGACCATACAGTTTTTCTACTTCAAGAAATGAAATCATCAGATTGCTAAAATAATTAATCATTTCGCTTGACAACTCTTCTTGAAGAGCCTTATTATTTAACTCTGATGTTTGAATATATGTATTAATCTCATTATTCTTGCCTAGACCTCTTAGCAGAGGTATTGAAGCCCCTACATAAGTTCCGCCGATGTTTGCAATCATTTTTTCACTTATTAAATCGGTTCGTTCTGCTCTTGCTCCTGCATAAAAATCAACTCCAAATTTTGTTGGTAATACAAAATTTGTATTAGCATATGTAGTCCCTTTGTTTGTTATTGTTGGGTCAACTCCAATTCCAGATGTTAATTCTGAAGCTAAATAGTGTCTGCAAGAAAACCCATAAACTACTGTAAATCAACGGCTAACTGTT
>CAZUQY010000378.1:0-3412 GCA_964622935.1 uncultured Bacteroidales bacterium
TTCATTGTCTTTACGTAATAATCATGAGCAAATCAGTAATATTATAAATAATCTTTCTGTTTTCTCTGACACCTTAGTTGCACTTGACGTTTCAAAAACGATTATGGAAGCTAATAAAGCACTTGTTGACTTTAATTCAATTATGGAAAAGGTCAATGCTGGTGAGGGTACTATTGGTCAGTTGCTTAACGATGATAAGTTAGCAGTTCAGCTGGAAGAAGCTGCGAAAAATCTTGACAAGCTATTGAAAGACTTAAGATTAAATCCTAAAAAATACGTAAACTTTAGTCTTATGAACATTGGCAGGACAGTAAATATTACTGATGAGTCAGAGTTGAGCGATCGAGATAAAAAAGTTATTGAACGAAAAAGACGAAAACAGGAAAAACAATTTGAGAAGAATCAGAAAAAGGAGGAAAAGAAAACCGAAAATTCTGAAACATCTAGTGTAGTTAAAGATGTACCTGTTACAAATCCAGATTATTCTAATGCTGATATTAACTTTATGATTCAGATACGTGCGGCTACATCAAAGATTGAATCCGGTTCTGAAGAGTTAATGGGTTATACTGATGTTATTGAAATTAAAATGGGCAATAGATATAAATATTATATATATCCACATTCCGATAAATCATATACTTCATATTATCTTGGTCTCTCACAAGAAGATTTTCCAGATGCATTTCCTGTTGCATTTGCTGATGGAGCTCCAATTTCATATTCTTATGGCGTAAGCATTCTAGCATCAAATTCAGATTAATCTTTTTTTGCTTTTTTAACAAAAGACTTTAGCCTCAGTTAATCTTTCTAAAAAAAAACGTATTATTGTACAAGAAAAAGTTTATGCTATGAGAAAATCATTTATTTTATTTATTTTAGGCATATGTGCAGCTATTTCGCTTAATGCACAATATTTAATGGGGGACTTTAATTCATGGTCAGACGAAGACTTGATGCAGCAGTATTATAGTTATTATTCTGTTACAGTTGATGTCTCTACAGATTATTTGTCAGGACAATTCCTGATTGACCAAGCGGCAGATGGAATTGATACTTGGGGTGATGCTATAGATTCATATACAGCAATTATGAATACTTCTGAAGGTCAAATGCGTGGAAGTATTTCTGGCGATACACCTGATTCTTTAACATTGAGTTTCTCTGCTGGGAAATATTATACTTTCAGACTTGAGGGTGATGATAACTGGTGGAATCGAAAATTTGTTGTAATGGAAACTGATGCAATACCAGTTGATATTCTTACTGTTAGCGATAATAGTGCAACACAAAACGAAGATGATGTTACAGTCTCTATTGTAACTTCTGCAACTCTTTCAACTCAAGAAACTTTATATATTAGATATACTGTTGATGGATGGAGCACTTCAGCAATTGTTGCTTGTACTGGATCAGGTACTAATTATTCGGGAACTATTTTAGGGTATGCGGCATCAACTGATGTAGAGTACTATGTTTTTTCCTCAGCAATGGAATCAACATTTGTAACAATTAATCCTGATTTTTCTACATTAAAAGGAAATAATAATGCAGGGACAAATTATATTTATACGGTTGTTTCAGCAACCGCTTATGCAGTTGCAAGTGCCAGTGTCGACTTAATAGAGAATAATCTTGATGCATCAGAGATTGATATAGAAATATTCAATGAAACTTTTGCAGATGCAAGTATTGATCCTCTTAATGTGACTTTGAATAATGCTCCAGTAGGTCTTGCCATTTTTGATATAACTTATATTGATGCAAACAACTTTACAATTATCTTAGACTTTGATGGAACTGATTTCATTGCTGATATTACAGACTTTTCTGTGACTATTGATGCAGCAGAACTATCTGGTTCAGTTCTCTTAACAACAAACGATCTAACAATTTACGCTGATGTCGTGCATCAAGATATTTATATGTCTAAAGTTTCTATGTGGGAAGGTTCTGGAGATGATACATGGTATGATGAAGTGGACTTTGATGGACATGATTTTGGTAGCTATAATTCAGAAATGTCATTGTATTTTAAAACAGGACAAGTTTTTTCTTGGCAAGATGACGAAGGAGATATTGTTTCTGCTGCAATGAACTATCGAATATATTTGGATGGTGATACTCCTGGAGCATTTATTAATATTGACTTGCCATATCACTCAGAATGGATCTCCGGTCTAAATACTGATAAACTTTGGTGGAATGATTCCCCAGATGAAATAGATATTAATTTAGTTGATGGCATTGACGAAGGGATATATTTTCTTGAAGTGTATTATGAAGCTGAAACTGGTGGTGGAGAAACTTTGTATATTAATAATGGTGGATTAAATTATATCGCATCATATACTTATACCACAAATCCAATCTTATTGGCAGTTCCAGCAGAAGAGCTTACAGAAGAGAATCTAAATGGAATAGAGATTAATTTAAATATAACAGAAGATTATTTTGCAGATGCAATTATAGATCCTTCAAACTTTACGTTGAATAATGCTCCAAGTTTAACAGAGATTTCTAATCTTACTTATGTTGGACCTTATGATATTTTGATTGAACTTTCTTTTGATGGGACAAATTTTGATGCTGATATTACTGATTTTAGCATTTCCGTTGCTGCTATAGAAGTTAATACTGGCGTAGATTTGACATCAAATAATCTAACTATTACAGCTATTGACGAAAATATAACAATTTTAGCTCATCTATTAACAACAGATGTTTTCGAAAGATACCTTGGTGATAACGGTTCATATTGGATATATATGGAGATTGGGCAACTTGAATGGGATGGAGTTGAAATTGGTTTTGGAGCATCTTCAACAGTTCCGGATGAGTGGGATTGGTATAATGCCGAATGGTACGAAGACGGAGTAGATGATAATAAACGTGTTCAATCATTAATAACTGTACCAAACGAAGTTGGACTTGTTTATTATGCCGGTCGTGTACGAAATACTGAAAGTGGAACTTGGTTTTATGCGAATTCAACTGATTGGTCTGATGTAGATGCAGTAGATGCTGTTTATACGATTGAAACAATGGAATTACCAGCAATCGAATCAGTAAGTGCTACTGAACTAGATGGAACAAGAATAAATATAGATTGGACACCAAATGCCGTGTTTTCGAATGTCATTATCCTAGCAAAAGAAACAGATGCTATTACTACAGACCCAACTCAAGGAATAATATATTCAGTTGGAGAATTTATTGATGGAGCAGAAGTAATATACAAAGGTAATGCTGGAAGTTTAATTCATTTGGGGTTGCAAAATACAACAACATATAATTATAAAATTTACACAATTAATAACGACTACTATTCTCTTGCTACCGATGCAATTGCTGCAACTGACGATTCTGAAGGTTGTACATTTGATATTGATTTAGGTGAAGATGTTAATGT
>CAZUQY010000379.1:0-3401 GCA_964622935.1 uncultured Bacteroidales bacterium
AAATTAAACCCCTGTCAACGAAATCAAAAAACTTGAGTGCAAACCTAGGTAGAGGAATATGTGATACTTTAATATATTGTCCTCCAGAATTCATGAAAATTATAAATTCGCAATATGATTTATAAGATATCTCAAACTCAGGATAATATTTTAAAAATCTATCAGGATTTTTAAACAACATCTTTCCAACTGCATTATTTCCGTCAAATTCTGATTTAGCTATTTTTTTAAATTCATAATCATCATCCAAGGGGTAAAGATAATAATTTACCTGCTCATGATGTTTGATTTTAAGCAGTAAAGTCATAATTATAGAAGAATATGGTTCAATGATTATCAGCTTACCTCCCGGCTTAAGGATTCTGAGTGCTTCATCAAAAAACAATCTTGGTTTATCAAGATGGTGTATCATATTACTGGCGATAATGTAACTAAAACTATTATTCTCAAAGCCTGAAGAATGAGCGTCAACGTTTTTCTTATTCAACCAATCCGACTCAGAATAGTCAGTAATTATTAAACAATAATCAGAAAGACAAAAGCTACTAAGACCTGCACCTGCACCAAATTCTACTCCTCGTTCATTTTCAATAACATGACACTTAATAAAATCATATCTCTTTTCAATGAGAAAATTAAGATTTGATCGTTCTCTTTTCTCAAATCTCTCTCTACAATATTTATAGTCTTCCTCTTTCAATGAGATTTATTATTACCGATTATCCTATAGCTTTTAAGTTGAATGATTTTACCTTTTTCGTCTGCAAATTTAATACTTTTTACAACTATAGGACTATCTGTATTAAAAACAATAAACTTAAAGTATTCTTTTACCGGATAATCAGGCAGCAAAAATAGGCTATCACCATTTTCCTTCAACAATTTCAGTTCTATATCAGAATGTTTTCTAGCAAATTCTACAGTATTAAGAACAACAATAGTGCTTACAAATTTATCGTCTAAAACAACAAAATCTGAATTACTAGAGTCTCTGTCAAAAAGTACTACTTGATCATTTGTTTGAACCTGTTGTTTCTTTGCTGGGTAAAATACAATCGGAAGATAATATGAATGTTCCGAAAGTCTTCTAGACAGGAAAAACCACTCTTCACTCCATCTTTCCAATTTTGCTTTATCCCAAAACTTTAAATCCAATCTAGGTCTGCTATGAAAACTCGAACTTAAAGCAACAAAACATAAAACGACAAAAAATTCTGTCTTAAACCTATTTAGATTTTTCCACTTTTCAAGAAACTGTTTAAAAAAGCTTATAATTAGTGGTATCACAGTAATTGCAAGAATTGTATGAGCACCAATTGTGTATCTTGAGAATATTAGACTTCCTTGACTAAGATATGATTTCAAAACATTCATGTTAAGACTCACATTTAAATCTTTTGGGAAAGTTATAAAAAAGAACAAAACTGACGTAAAGGCTAAAATATTACCAGAAAAAAACCACATTGCAATTTCTCTTGTTTTTTCGACCTTATAAAGTCGTATTGCATAAATTAACAAACTCCCAAAAACTAATAATCCTGCCATAGTAACAATAAAGCCAGTAAATCCATGCAGTAATTCTATATAAGGGAAAATAAAATAAGTGTATGATTTAATAAAATAAACTACAGAAAAACTTAATAGCAAAAACGGTGATTTTGGATCAACAGAAAAAGATTGAATACTCCCTGACGACATTGCTGCCATTTGTTGCATAGAATTATAAATATAGAAAAAATGAATCACTGCAAATACAATAATAGAAAGTTTAAAAACCAACTCTTTAACATTGCACTCCTTCTTTAGAAGTCGATAAATCATATGAATAATATACAGTGGTAGCAATACAATAACATGTGCTTTTGAAAATACAAATAGAGCGCCAATTAATATAGATACTATAAGCTTTAAATAAGATGTTTTCGAGAAGTCCCTGAATGAGAGAATAAAAAGTAAAATTATTCCATAATATCCGACATCAGAAATCGATAACGCATAGTGCTTTGACAATGAAAGAGTAAAAAGAGAAAAAACTGCCATAAAAATCACGAAAACAGCTCTTAGAATATCACTTTCTATTAAAAACCGAAATCTTATTTTGCTCAGCAATGAAAAAATCCAAGCATATATTATTAAAGAAAATAAAGATGTTAAGGCAATAGAACTTGCCCCATTCGCATCTATATAATAACCCAACCCATATGCTATTCTTGGAATGATTGCAAAATATCCGGTATCGGGTTCCAATAAACTTTTAAAGACACCAAGCTGGCTTGGCCTAACAATAAACTCGTGAAAAAAACCATGAAAGCCATAATTTCCCACAAAATCCGCTGGACAAACAAAGAAATAAAGAAGAATAAAAATCGACCAAAAACAGTAAAATGGAATTCGCCGTGCATTCGACAAATATTTATTGAAGACTATTCCTGTGACCGGAATAAGCAAAAAGCCAAAAACGATACTATATATAAGCCATATATTTTTAAAATATAATATTTCGAATTTTATTCCAAAAAGAAATCTAGTTATTATTACTATAGCTAAAACAATAATCGGTATTAAAACAATTTTTAGCTTATTTCCAATAAGAATTTCCAACAGCTTCATAATATGCAATATTGCATTTTTATAAAACTTTTTTAATGGATTAATGAAGGTTTCAGGATAAATTAAAAAGAAAAGATATAACAAAAACACTAGTGAAACTGGAATTAGAAATCGCCTATTTACTTTGAAAAATAATTTTACTTTAGTTATGAACCAGATTTCTGATGTAACTAATTTTTTTCCTCCCGCTAGCTCGACTATTTCAACTTCTTGAGATATGAAACTTTCTTTCAAAAAATTCTCTGGCAAACTTTCGCCATTGATTTCAAGAATTACAGAACTCAAATACCCATAAAAATAAAAAACAGTGTCCCTCTTTTCAAACTGCTTTTCTGAATTTAGAGGGCTTTTGCCTATAACATTTACAATTGATGAATTTTTATTAATAATAGTTACTTCTCCGAATTCTATTTTGCTTATATAAAAAATAGAAAACGCAAGAATAAGAACTAATATAAATGCAGAAAAAAATCTTATTTTTTTCAATAATATAGTTGACATGCAAGGCTCTATAACAATCTTTTTAAAATATAAATGTAAAAGTAATAAAATTAATTGTACAAAGCTTTAAAACTATTGCAAATAGAATAATCGGATCAATCAATACAATTTATGTTCATATATTTGCTATATTTGCTATATTAATAACAATTAATAAATTATTATTTGTTATTACTTTAACGCCATGAAATGACACATAATTCTCTAATTAAAGAATACTTAGCAACAAAAACTAAATCAGTAGGTTTATGCAATGCTCCATTTACATCAATGTCAATTGATATGGATGG
>CAZUQY010000380.1:0-3398 GCA_964622935.1 uncultured Bacteroidales bacterium
CCGATAACGTTCCTGCAACAGATTCAACGCTTGAAAATTCTCAGAATGAATCAATAATCCATCCATCTGTTCATCAATATTATGTATAGAAGCTAATAATTTCGTTTTAAACTCATTTGAGAAATATGCTGTATCTATAATCAAATATGGGTTTGCTTTTAAGAACTCAATGCAAAGAGGATTTGAGAAAGCAACTGTTTTGTTCTCACTAAACAATTGTGATTGTGCATTTTTGTCTTCTATAATTTCTTCAATAGCAAAAAGTTTAATCCATTCTTCGGTTTGTTCTTTATTTTCAACTATTTCTAAATATAATTCTACTGGCACACGGTCTAATGTTATACAATAATTGGTTTCAACCACAAACTTCTTTTTTAACCATAATTTCTTTTGAAAGTACTCCAACTGCTCTAAAAACGTAATAATCTTTTGGGCGACTACTTTTAATGCTTTAATTTTTGAAAGCTGCTTTGTAAACTCGACTTCGTCACGAGTGTTAATATCATCAATAAAAAGCACTTCGTTTTTAATGTAAAAGTCAAGTTCTCTGTTTAAGAATCCTCCTAAGTCTTTATGTATGAAATAATCGAAAGTATTACGGGCTGTATAATTTTTTAAATGCTTTTCGAGTAAAGTTCTGTTTTTGTTTTTATCAGTTGTATGCAAAGTCAATAAGTCATAATAATCTTTTGGTATTAATGGCTTAATTGTTTCAAAAGCTTCGCCAAGTAATTTATCTTGTTTTTCAGGATTTACTTCGTAAGTGAAGAATATTTTTAGTTCTCCATTTTCCTCTTTTACCAATCCTTCTTGTAAGATTGCAAAACGTCGTTCTTTGCCTTCCTGTGCTTTATTGTTGTTCTGTTCCGTTTCTGCTTCAAATAATTCAAAATTTACTTTTTTACCATTGCTCAATTTAAAAGAATAGTTCTTAAAATACTCAGATGTTTTAATATAATACTGATCATGATTTGCCCAATGCAATTTTACTTCCTCTCCTTCGTAAGGTATAGCATACACATCTTTTTTATACCTACGCATAGAAATAAAGTCTCCATCTTTGTAGTATCTACGGAGAAAGTTTGCCAGTAATGAAAAAACTTCACTTTCTAATGCGGCGACATCTGTTGCTCCATGCATTTTATCTCTTAGCTCCTTCACTTTAGGAACAGCTTCGGGATCAACGCCCATACTTTTAGCATTCTCAATAGTTTTATCAAGCTCTTGTTGAATGGATGTTTTGTCGTGTGATTTATATTGCTCAAAGGCTTTACGAACTTGGGGGAGTAAATCTTTATTTAAGAATTGCTCTATTTCATCCCTTTTTTGATTCATTATTCTGTAGATTCCAAAATCTAGATCAGGCTGATCGAGTTGAAATATTTCTTTTAAAACCTTAATTAGTTTTTCGTAATTATTCATATTTTTTCCTTTAAACAATTTCCCAATTTATTGTAAACAACTCAATTTCTCTTATTTTTTGTTTCATTCGAGATTCTATTTCGTTTATCATTATCTCTCTTTGTTCCTGTATAGCATCTTCGACTTCAAATATCTTTTGTCTTTGCTTTCGTTGTTTTTTATTTAGTTCTTGTAAATCTTTCTGAATTTTAAGCTGTTCCTCCGGATTCGTTACTTTTTTTGATTCACGATTAAATTCCTTGATTTTTATTTTGGTTTCCTTAATTTCATTTTCTGCTGCAAGAATCTGATCATCTGCCCATTTAGAAAGCTTGTCAACTTCTTTTAAAAAGTATTCATTATTCTTTTCCTTTATCTGCTCAAATGATTTTTCTTGTTTAATCTGAATTGCCTTAGTTAATTGTTCAGATTTAATGCTCTGTATTTCTTCAATACCAAGTACATCCAGATTAAACAACCTTCTGCATTGATCTTCAGTCAGCATCTGATTTTCTTGTGTTACACCAGCTAATAAAAGATGGTCAGTTGTTTCAAAAGAATCGACTTCAAGATTTCTAATACACAAAAAGCCGCTTTTCCCTTTTAATTCTTCAAGTATTGTAATTTTTTGCTTATTCCCTGTCAGGTCAAAAACAATCTTAGCTGAAGGCAATTGTTTATCCTTAACCTCATTAAAAATATTTTCTACTAATATGCTACCAGGTCTTAAAATATGAGCATCTCGAACATTTCTACCTAATTTGTAACGGCCTAATAATATTTTATCTTTAGGGAACGGATTCGTCTTCAATAGAAACGAATAGGTCTCATCATCAAATATAGCTTTATCAGATAAATAGTCTTTAGTAATTCGCCATAAAAGTTCTTCGTACTTTTTTAGATTTTCTTTACTTTCATTTAATCTTACTCTTAATTTTTCAGTTACTTCCACATCAAAATTTTCGAGCAATTTCTGTCTAGTGGATGTCATCCTGTTATTAATCTGGTCTTCCAATTCAATCTGTAATTGATCAAATAATATTTGTATCTCTTTTTCTGTTCTGCATTTTTGATAAATTTCTGCTATTCTTTTTTCAAAATCAACACCTGATTCTATTGTGCCCAGAATTTCATCACTTGCGCCAAAAACACCATTAAATAATTTAAACTTCTCGTCAAGTAACTGAAATACCCTTACATCTGCAGCATTTTTTTTATTTAAGAAATTAACAACTACAACATCAAATTTTTGGCCATATCTATGACATCTTCCAATGCGTTGTTCAATTCTTTGAGGATTCCAGGGCAAATCATAGTTAATAACAATATTACAAAACTGTAGATTTATTCCCTCTGCTGCTGCTTCAGTTGCTATCATTACAACTGCTTCATTTTTGAAATAATCAACTAATGCAGCCCGCATATCAGCAGTTTTAGAACCACTAATTATATCTGTACCATCATATTTTGACAGCCAATGTTTATATATCTGTTTAGATTTCTTGTCATTATTAGATCCATTAAACAAAACTATCTTATCTCCATATTCAGTTCCCTTCAATAATTCAAATAAATAGTTTTGTGTTCTTATCGATTCAGTAAAAATTATTGCTTTCTCACTTGAACCTAATTCTTTAGCTTTAATAAACCCTTGTTCTAATGCAGGAATAAGCCTCTTCCCTTTCTCATTATGCTTTATAGACATTGCCAAATCTCTATAATATGCTAATTCAGCAATTTCCTTTTCTATATTTTCAATTTCTTCAGAACTTAAATAATCATTCGATTCTTCAACATCATCATCATCGTTCCATTCATCTTTAATATCACCATATAACTCAAAGTCTTCACAAATACCTTCTTCAACATCTATATTTTTCCTAGTTTCTTTGATTATTTTCTTTAATTTATTTGCTAAACCATCTAGAGTGCCTGCTATTGCAAATGTTGAAGAGGCAAGCAGATTTCTCAGAATTAAAGTCATAAAATGTCTTTGA
>CAZUQY010000381.1:0-881 GCA_964622935.1 uncultured Bacteroidales bacterium
TTCAAAGTCGTTGGTTCTGCTCACTAGAAAAAAACATTTTATTAAAATAAAAGCCGCATTTGTGCGGCTTTTTTAATAATCATAATTAAATTTTCGATATTTTTGGGTAATTATTTTTGTTGTTAAATGAAGATTAAACTTAACAGAAAATCAATACTTATACTAGGATACCTTATTATTGTTGTATTTTTAAGTCTAAATAGAATAAATAACATTAATAAGTCTGTAATAACAAGTGGAAAAATAATAGGATATAAAGAATGGGAAAATAAGACTTTTCCTGAAGATGTTGAGAAAGCGGCAGTAGTGCTTTTTTATAATGGTAAGAAGGAAAATGTATTTATTGCTCAACGAAATGTAGATTATGAATCAGGACAAATTGTTAGAGTTATTTACAAGAAGCAAAATGTGACAAATGCAAAAATATTTTCATTTACTGGTTATTGGCTTGAACCGATAATAATATGTTTAATACCATTAATCATATTTTCTGCTTTAATTTTTACATTTATAAAAAAAGATGATCGAATTATATTTAAACCAAGTGATAAAGAGCTCTATAAGAAAAATATTGGTAAGAAAATGGGAGATAATGATAATATTGCTCTAAAACAGTAAAAAACTACTTATTCGGAAGAATACTAGCTAATTTAATGTATACAAAAACAAATACCTTTTATAAAATTATATTAAAACATATAAATAAATCATTTTTTTTTTACGATTAAATCAAATTTTAATTATCTTGTCGAAAGCATTTTAACATATCAAAACTAAAATTTATGAAAAGATTTAAATTGATTCTGCTAATGAGTTTGTTTGGGCTTATGACTTATGCGCAGGCCCTGCATTATTGTGATAGTGTGCAGGCAGATTTTAGC
>CAZUQY010000381.1:891-3390 GCA_964622935.1 uncultured Bacteroidales bacterium
CTCGTCGGCTCCTGAATGTACAGGAAATGCCGTAACATTTGTTAATAGTGGTTATAGCCATCCAGACTGCACTTATGACTGGGATTTTGGCTCTAATTCTCTTCCTTCAATAGGTAACGTAGAATTTCCTCCAACAGTAACATATAGTCTTGCTGGAGTTAAGGAAGTTTCATTAACAGTTACTGATGGTGTAACAGGATGTGTCTCGTACAAGAATATAGGGATTATGATTTATGAGGATCCAACAGCAGCTTTTAGTGCTAGTTCGCTTAATGTATGTGAAAATGAAAGTGTTGATTTTACTAATGATGGAAGTACCGGTTCTGAATGGACTCTTAATTGGGATTTTGGACCTGGAGCAATTCCTGCAGTGTCAACAGCAGAAAATCCTATGGGTGTTTATTGGACAAGTAGTGGCAGCAAAACTGTTACTTTAAATATTACTAATGGACATTGTTCCAAATCGACCAATTTGGTGATTGATGTAGGGGTAACTCCAAGTGCTGATTTTTCTAGCAGTGCTCCAGTTTGTTCTGGCTCAGATATAGATTTTTACAATTTAGGATCATCGTCAAATTGTACATTTGCTTGGGATTTTGGCCTAGATGCATTTCCTACCACATCAACAGATGAAAATCCGTTAGGTATTGTATATGCAACGACAGGATCAAAACAAGTTACACTTACAATCACAAATACAGTTTCAGGGTGTTCTGACAATTTCTCCGGGAATGTGTTGATTAGAGAATCACCAACAGTTTCATTTACTGATTCAGGTGATGACTGTTTGTCAGCAAGTTTTGATTTTACTAATACTGGCTCAGTTGGTGGAAGTTGGGCATATACTTGGGATTTTGGTTCAGGAGCAAGTCCACAGATTTCAACTGCCGAAAATCCAATAGGCATTGAGTATGCTTCATCAGGAGTTAAAAATATTAGCCTTACAATAAGTAATTCATACTGTAGTAGTCACACTACTCAGGCTATAACTGTAAATGCAACTCCAACAGCAGATTTTACAAGTAATGCACCTATTTGTTCAGGTCTTGACGTAGATTTTGTAAACATTGGATCAACTGGTGGACATTCATTTTTATGGGATTTTGGCTTAGATGCCACACCTCTTACAAGTACTGACGAAAATCCTGCAGGTATCACTTTTGCAAATCCTGGCAATAAGAATATTACTTTAGAAATAACAGATAATGTTACTAGTTGTACTAATCAAATAAGTAAAAGTATTACTATAAGTGAGACACCCGATGCTGATTTTAATTATTCTGGTGATGATTGCATAAATACAGCTATTGATTTTACTAATAATGGTAGCACTGGCGGAAGCTGGACATATGATTGGGATTTTGGAGTTAATGCCTCACCGGGATCATCTACAGCAGAAGACCCAACAGGAATTGTATATACATCAAGTGGAACAAAAAATGTTCAATTGACAATTAGTAATGCTTATTGTTCTAATTCGTTTTTACAAATAATTAATGTATTTGATACTCCGATAGCCAACTTTGCTAACACCAGTCCTAAATGTGTAGGTCTAGATGTTGATTTTACTAATACCGGAACAAATACAGATGTTACTTATGCATGGGATTTTGGTTCTGGAGCAACACCTGCTACAAGTACAGATGAAAATCCAATGGGAGTGATTTATTCAACCGCAGGAACAAAACAGGTTGAGTTAATTACAACAAATAGTACAACTGGTTGTTCTGACGATTTATCATATAGCATTACAATTTTGGAGTCACCTGTTGCAAGTTGCACACATACAGATTCATTATGCTTAAATGACTCATATGATTTCACTAACACAGGTACAACTGGCGAAAACCTAAGCTTTATTTGGGATTTTGGTGATAACGCTAACCCTTCAACAGCTAATTCAGAAAATCCAACAGGAGTTATATATTCAACAAGTGGATGGAGATATATTAGTTTCACAATTGGTAATTCAAGTTGTTCAAATACAATTATTGACTCAGTATTTGTTATGGCTACTCCAATTGCTGATTTCTCAAGTACTGCTCCACAGTGTGCAGGGCTTCCAGTTAGTTTTACCAATACAGGAGATGATGTTGATATTGATTTTGCATGGGATTTTGGAGCTAATTCTAGTCCGGCAGTTTCAACAGACGAAGATCCACAGGATATAATATATGATATGCATGGTGTTAAGGAAATAACTCTTGTTGTTACTAATGCTGGTACAACTTGTTCATCTTCAGTTACTCACACAATACTTATTCATGAAACTCCGACAGCTGCTTTTTCAAGTGATGCACCGGTTTGTGGTGACGAAGGTGTTAATTTCTTAAACTCTGGTAGTTCAGGAAGTAATTGGACATTTAGCTGGGATTTTGGTGAGAATGCACAACCATCAAGTTCATCTGCTGAAAACCCTAGTCAAGTTTCATATTCTTTAGGGGGAACAAAATCAGTTACACTAAATATTACAGATGGAGTATGTTCTAATTCGATAAC
>CAZUQY010000382.1:0-3375 GCA_964622935.1 uncultured Bacteroidales bacterium
CTATTTTTTTTATGTTCTATTTTTCTTTCAAATTTAATTAACACTAATTGAAATATCAAAAAGATTAAAATATTGAAATTTATAAAAAATAAATTATATTTACATTTTTAAAAAATAGTGTATGATTTCAGAAAATTTAATTACCTATCTTGAGGATTCTATTATTAATAACTGGGACAAGGTTGCGTTACAGGATTATGACAATGGTGGTATAACATTTGGCGAATTGGCAGGTCAAATAGAAAGGATGCATAGTCTTTTTAAAGAACAAGACATAAAGAGAGGTGATAAAATTGCACTTATTGGTAAGAATTCAAAAAACTGGGGGACTGTTTACATCTCTGCCATCTCTTATGGCGCTGTTATTGTTCCCCTAATGCAAGAGTTCAAGCCAAAAGACATATATAATCTTTCTAATCACTCAGAGGCAAAACTTTTATTTGTATCAGAATCTCTTTGCGAAAAAATAGACTTCAATGAGTTTGAATCATTAAAGACAGTTTATTATCTAGATGATTACAATGTTGCTCATGATTATACAATGGATTTTATTGCTTTCAATACAAATTTGGTTGTTTCACCTAAAGAAAATTTTAAACTTGAGCATATTCCTAATTCTGAGCTTGCTGCAATCCTATATACATCAGGGACTTCAGGGCTTCCTAAAGGTGTAATGTTAAATCACAATTCTCTTGCAGCAAATGTGCGATATGCACATGCAAATATGCCACTTGAATCAGGCGACAGGGTTGTGTCATTTTTACCACTAGCTCATTGCTATGGAGCTGCTTTTGAGTTTCTTTTTCCGTTTACTAAAGGCTGTACAATAATATTTTTGGGCAAAGTACCTTCACCTCAAATTATTATGAGAGCTTTCAGTGAAATAAAACCACGTCTAATACTTTCTGTTCCTCTAGTAATTGAAAAAATTTATAAAAATAAAATTAAACCTTCAATTGATAAGCCAATTGCAAAGTTGTTAATAAAAACACCATTACTGAAAAAGATTATCTATAATAAAGTCCTTAAATCACTTAATGCAGCTTTTGGTGGTGCATTTAAAGAAGTTGTTATTGGTGGTGCAAAAATGAACAGAGAAGTAGAAACATTCCTGCGTACAATTGGATTTAATTTTTCAATTGGTTACGGAATGACAGAATGTGGTCCTCTAATATCTTATGATGGATATAAAACAACAAAAATATATTCAGCCGGTAAAATCGTTGACACTCTCGAAATAAAGATTGATTCGAAGAAAGAAGGCAAAGTTGGTGAAATCTTGCTAAAAGGCGAAAACATAATGTTAGGATATTACAAAAATCCTGAAGAAACTGAGAAGGCAATCGACAAAAATGGCTGGTTACATACTGGAGACCTTGGGGTTATGGACGAAGCAGGTTATATCTACATTAAAGGACGCAGCAAAAGCATGATACTTACAGGCTCAGGACAAAATGTTTATCCAGAAGAAATCGAGTCTAAATTCAATAACTTCCCATTAATAAGCGAAATTGTTGTCATTAGTAGAAACAACCAGATTACTGCACTTATTTATCCTGATCAAGAACGAATCAAAAAACATGACTTAAAGCCTGAACAAATTGAAAAAGTTTTTACAAATTATCAAAAACGAGTAAATGAAAATTTACCAGCATATATGCAAGTAAATAAAATAACTATACAAGACAACGAATTCGAAAAAACACCTAAAAAGAATATCAAGAGACACCTATACGAATAAACAGGCGATGCCAATCCCTGTATTCACAATAGAAACAGCATAAAATTTAAATATTTTATGCTGTTTCTATAATTACTCACATTACCTAAGATTTTCTATCTTTTAAAAGTATTAATTTATTTAACATTTCATTAACTATTTTTGATTAGACATAATCGTAATGCTGTTGTAAATGTAATTTTAAAATAAAATATTATGAAAACAATAGCAACAATATCAATTATTTTTTTGTCAATCACATGTATGTTTGCAACAAATGGACAAAATCCTAACAAATCTACAGCCTACAAAACTTTTAATGAATATTCGAATGGATCAACAGCAAGTCTCAATTTACCTTGGGCCTCTTCGCCATCTGTTAAAATGGAAAAAGTTTATTCAAAAGACGAATACAGTCTATGGAAATGTCCAGCCAATTTTGTTACAAGTTTTCCTGGTCAAAGTATACAAGGAAAAATTTACAACTATTTTGTTTACAAAAACGGCAGATTTCATTTAACAGTAACAGAAATGAACAAAAATAGTGTATTTAGCTTTTTTACAGATAGTGAAAATAATTAATGCTAAATAAAATTACTTGCCGAATTTTTCCCAGTTTTTTTTATCAATGGAATACTAATGTCTTTTGTCTATTACTTATTCTTTTTCCTAAGGCTTATTTTCGTTCCAGGCAAAGGCTCCTCTCCGATTTCCATATTGTTCTTTTTGTACAGCTTTTTTAATTTCACGGCATAAAATTGAGATATGTCACGCATAGTTTCTCCAGACTTTACAACATGATAATTAAATTTCCTATCAGCTTTATTCCTTTTTGGTTTAATATAGATTGTATCATTTGCCGAAATAAGTTCATCCTTATTTAAATCATTGTATTTAATAATTTGCCAAGGCATCAAACCTACCTCCTGAGCAAATGTTTTGATACTTGTATTATTTTTCAAAACAATATAAGGGACTCGATTATTCTCAAGAACATCATCAGCATATGGATTAATTACAAAATTATCGTCGTAATTATTATTTCTGTTGTTATTCCTGTGTTGATTACTATCTGGCTTGTCATTTATCGGTTTTGATTTGCCAGAATCATAGTCATTTAATTCATGCCTCTCAATTAAACCAATAAGTTTTTCTGCATATGTCGGACTTGTAGCATAACCAGCTTTTTTTAATCCTTTTGCCCATCCTTCATAGTCTGTAATCTCCAAATCAAATAAAGAATGATACCTACTATTATCTCTAAGGAAATCAGAATGGTCCTTATATGAATCCGCAACACTTTCGTATTTTCTAAAACACTCATTTGCTACGTCATCATCAGCATAAATTTCCTTCCCCTTCCAACCATGACATTTTATTCCAAAATGATTATTCCCATCTTTTGCCAGAAAAGAATTGCCACTATTCGACTCAAGTATCCCTTGAGACAGTGTAATACTTACCGGTACACCTGAACGCTTCATCTCTTTTACAGCCATCGAAGCATATGCCTTAATGTATTCATCTTGAGTCATCTGAGAAAATACACTTAAGTTAAAAAGACAAAATAATATAAAACTAAAGATCTTCATTTATTATAATAACTTTCAAAATCAAAAATATTGTTATATAATTCATAAAACATAACTATCTAA
>CAZUQY010000383.1:0-3372 GCA_964622935.1 uncultured Bacteroidales bacterium
CTAAACCATCAATTATTTCTGTTGAACTTCCATCATCCTGACGATATAGGCTAATTTCATCAGAAATATTTCCGATTTTCACAAAGTATCCTTGAGTACAAAAATTTAAGTCTGAATTATTTGATACTAAGTAAACAGATGATAAATTATCTCCCGAAGGATTAAAATCCATATTAACCAAAAACTCCCAGCTTGCATCATAAAAAGCTTCGTTTACTGTAGAAAGATAAGATATTCCTCCATCTACTGAATTACCATTTAACTGGAGTTGTGACGAACCGTTGACAATATATTCTGTAGTATTACCGACCCACTCAGGATTTGAGGTAAAATTACCATCAGTAAAATCGTCACTAAACTGAGCCAAACATAAAAGTGGCATTAAAAACAATGTCACAAGCAATATTTTTATTTTTCTCATATTATCTAAAATAAGAATTTTCGTAAGTAATCTTTATCTAACAAAATTATCAAAAAAATCAGAATATAAATTATTAATGGCCTCATGTTGGCAAAAATCTTTTTTTTTATGTATTTTTACATAAAATTTATACGCTATGAGACTTGCTATTGTTGGAGTAACTGGAATGGTTGGTGGAGCAATTTTAAAGGTGCTTGATGAGTTTGATATAGGAATCAGCAATTTTATTCCTGTAGCATCAGAAGCTTCTGTTGGGAAAAATATCACTTTTCGCAACAAAGATTACAAAGTTATCGACTTAAATAAAGCTCTTAAACAAGATATTGACATTGCAATTTTCTCTGCTGGAGGTAGTGTGTCAAAAGAATGGGCTCCTAAATTTGCAAAAAAAGGAGTTTATGTAATAGACAATTCTTCTGCATGGCGTATGTCTCCGGAAATTAAACTTATAGTTCCCGAAGTAAATATTTCGATGCTTAATCCTGAGGATAAAATTATTGCAAATCCTAATTGCAGCACAATTCAACTCGTTGTTGCGCTATGGCCATTACATAAACTTTATAATTTAAAACGTGTAATCGTTTCAACTTATCAATCGGTTACCGGATCAGGATATAAAGGAGCAAATCAGCTAACAGAAGAAGGAAACGGAAAGTCTGCATCAAATCCTGCTTATCCTCATCAGATACATCATAACTGTATCCCTCACGGTGGAGATTTCTTAGAAAATTTATACACAGAAGAGGAACAAAAACTAATAAACGAAACACGCAAAATCCTCAATCTCCCAGATCTTGCGATTACTTCAACTGTAGTTCGGGTTCCGGTAATGGGTGGTCATAGCGAAAGCGTTAATATAGAATTTGATAACGAGCCTGATTTAATCTCAATAAATAAAACATTAGAAAGTGCACTGGGAATTATTCTTGAAGATAAGCCTTTCGAAAATCAATATCCAATGCCGATTACTGCACAAGGAAAAAACGAAACCTTTGTTGGTAGAATACGCTTGGATAACTCAAACAAAAATGCGATAAACCTATGGGTTGTTGCCGATAATCTCAGGAAAGGTGCAGCAACTAACGCTGTGCAAATTGCTGAATATATTGCCGATAATTTTCTAGAAATATGATAAGACGTCGTCGCAAAAAGAACAGAAGAAACCTTTTAGTCTTCCTGCTATTAATTCTGATTGCAGTTGCTGCGGCATATTATTTTAGCGACGAAATAGAACTATTTTTCCAAAAACATAAACAGAAATCACAAAGTTTTGAGCTTTACAAAAAAGAGCTTAATAAATACTCCGTATTTGGCATTGATGTTTCGCAATATCAAGCAGATATTGACTGGGAAGAACTTGTAAAAAAACAAAAAATAGATTTTATAATAATCCGTGCTACAGCAGGAAAGAATAAACTAGACACAAAGTTTAAACATAACTGGAAAGCTGTGGATAAATCAGAAATTATTAAAGGAGCATACCATTATTACCGGCCAGATGAAAACAGCTCTCAACAGGCAAAATTTTACATTAAAAACGTTGACCTTCAAGAAGGAGACCTTCCACCAATACTCGATATTGAAAAATATAGCCGTGTACAAAGTGTCAATAGCCTTAAAAACGGATTACTCAACTGGCTTAAAATTGTAGAGGCACATTATGATATTACTCCAATGATTTATACTTACAATAAATTCTATGTAAGCACACTAAAAGCAGATTCTCGTTTCGACAAATACCCTGTTTGGATTGCTTGGTACAACGTAAACGAAGACCCCAATACAGTTCTCACCGATTGGATTTTCTGGCAATTTACCGACAAAGGAATTCTCAAAGGCATTGAAGGACCGGTCGACATAAACGTTTTTAACGGCAAAAAACAAGAGCTTAATGGATTGAGGATTCATTAACTATTTCTCACCAAAAAACCATTTTTAAAATTTCTAGTAATACAACTGTCAGTTGCGGCTAAGTGGAGTACGGAAGCTTGATGCACGAACGGTTACAATCGATTTCCGTATTACATATAGGTGTTGTTATGGCGTGTTTATTATTGTCTTTTAAAAGTAAGTGTTGACAGCAAATTCATATTGATTAATGAAAATTTCTTTAAAATTAGAGATGTTATTTTGCTCATAAAATAATAACATAGCTTTTTTATAATCAATAGAATCTACAGTTCTAAAAGATAATGGACAATGTTTCTCATCCATTAATAATGCGTTACTAACTATTCTAGCGATTCTTTTATTTCCATCCATAAAAGGTTGGATATATGAGATTAAAACTAGAGTTAAAAGAGCTTTCTCAAAAACATTTTTTTTACTATTGATTAAAATACACGAATTTTCTAGAGCTTCTGATATTTGAAATTCATTGTCTAGCGGACGATAGTTCGTTCCTGATATGCCAATACGTCTTTTTCTTAAATCTCTTTCAACTGCCAGTGCTTTAGTTAGGATACTGTGAATATCTTCAATTTTTGATACAGCTAAAGGATTTAGATAATCTGGATTTTCAATGATAAAATCAAGAGCATCTTTATGGTTTAGAAGCATTATAGCTTCTTCTTTTGTTTTCCCAGATGCTGTTTCCTTTTCCCTCAAAAGACGCTCAGTTTCTAATAAAGAATATGTATTACCTTCGATTTGAGATGATTTCCAACTTAAATCAATTGCTAATCTTTCAAATTCAATTTTGTATTGATTATCGGACAGTTGAGAAATATTCTTTTTGAAAATATTTTGAAGTTCATTTAGTTTTAATAATTCTTTATTAGTAAAAACACTCTGTTTTGATAGGACGTCTGTTATTATAGAAAGATTGAAACTTTTTTTTATTTCACGTTCATCAATTTCTTTTTCATAGTATTGTTCAATGTCAATAGGCTGTATTACTTCATAAGTTGGCGAAATCAAATATTTAGTTCCTTTACCTTGACCTTTTGATG
>CAZUQY010000384.1:0-3371 GCA_964622935.1 uncultured Bacteroidales bacterium
TCCATAAATATGGAATAAGCGCCCTTGGGGCATTTATTTATGGACTGGAATCCGACACTCCCGAAACCATGAGAGCCAGAACCGAGTATATTAATGGGGCTGATATTGATGCGGTACAGGCAACTATATTAACACCTCTTCCTGGAACAGTAACCTATAAAAAAATGTTTAAAGAAGGAAAGATTGTTTATAATAATTGGTTATCCCAAGAATAAATGTAATAATTGCAATAAGGTTTACAATACGATCACTGAAACAATAGCGAACAGGAGAGGTCACAAAAGAAGATGAAACTTGGTATTGAAGCTATGGAGAAAGAACAATTTTCTCAGGCTATAGAATATTTTGAGTCTCAGATTAAGCGTAAATCGAAAAAAAAATCGATTGTAGCAGAAGCTTCTTTTTATGCTGGTTATTGTAATAAAAAGTTGTCATTGCCAAATAGAGCTGCTGCTGATTTTTTAAGAGCGATTGATAATGGGCATAAAGACCCGCTGGTTTATTTATATTATGGTGAATCTTTACAGATGTTACGAAAATATGATTCGGCACTTGTATATTATGAAAAATTTAAGAAATTAAATCCGGAACACAAACTAGCAAACAAAGGCATTCAAAGTATTAGATATACTTTTGAGATGTTAGAAAATCCAACAAGATATGAGGTGAAGATTCGAGGGATTTTTAATTCTGGCGAATATGATTTTTGTCCTTTTTTCGAGGCTCGCAATAACAAAAAAGTTTATTTTACATCAACACGTTTTGCTCCCACCCATATTTCTGTTAGTCCAGAGTCAGGTGAGTTTTGCTCAAATGTTTTTTATTCTGAAATGGATAAAGACGGCAGGTGGTGTGATCCTATTATTGTCTCTGGGCTTGTAAATACGAATGATGAAGAAGGCGCTGCTTGTTTGAATCATAAATCTAGTAATCTTTACTTTACCAGATGTAAATATGATAAAGAGATGGATAAAGGATGTCGTATTTATGTTGCAAAAAGAGGAGGAAGTTACTGGGGGCAGATAAAAGAAGTTGAAATTCCAGGAATACCTTCAAGTATTTCAATTGGACATCCCGCAATAAGTGATGATGAACTTACACTTTATTTTGTTGCTGATAGTCTGTTAGGAGGACTTGGAGGTAAAGATATTTATAAAGTCACACGTATAAAAAAGAATCAGGCATTTGGTCCTCCACAGAACCTTGGAGATATGATTAATACAGAAGCTGATGAAGTACACCCTTATATTCGCAGTAATGGTGATTTGTATTTCTCCTCAGATGGGCATCCTGGAATTGGAGGCTTAGATATTTTTAAAGCTACACATATCGAAGGTGCAAAGTATAATATTGTAAATATGGGTTTTCCCGTAAATAGCTCTCACGATGATTTTGGCATAGTATTTATGGGTATGAAAGAAGAAGGTTATTTGACATCTAGAAGATTAGGAGGTATGGGAAAGACAGATTTGTATCATTTTGTTCTACCAGAGATTAACTTTAATGTTTCTGGAACTGTTTGGGATAAGTATTCTAATCAGCCTGTTGTAGATGTAGATATTCAGGTTATGAATGATGAATATATATTGATGGATACCAGAACAACTGACGAGTTTGGAAGATATGAGATTGACTTGATACCTGAGAATAATTATATAATATTTTTTAAATCAGATGGATATAACGTTGAAAAAGCATTTGTGGATACAAAATTGCTTATAGATTCAAAACATTTTACTAGAGAAGTCTTTTTAAAAAAATAAAGTTATTATATTTGACAAAGTTTATACAATTAAAAATTACATACTATGAAACGGATTGTTTTTTTATCATTTGCACTAGCTTTTCCGCTTTTTATGCTAGCACAGAAAGCATTGATTGAGAAAGGAGACAGCTACTATAATACATATAGCTTTGACCTTGCAAAGGACTATTATGAGAAATCGCTTGGTAGTATAATAGCTCAAGCAGATAGGGCAGAGGTAAACTATAAACTAGGATATTGTTACAAAATGCTTGGCTATAGCGATAAAGCTGAAATGTATTTTGGTGTCGCTGTAGATAATTATGTTAAGGGTGTTATCAAGCCAGATGTTCTATTATTTTATGCTGATGCATTAAGAATGAATGGTAAATACGAAGATGCTATTGATATTTATAAGCAATATTTACAGGTTTCACCTCAGGACCATCGTGCAACAAGTGGACTGGAATCTTGTAAGTTAGTGCCAAAATGGATTAGTAGGCCAACAAGATATGACGTTGTTAATGTTTCAAAGTTTAATACTTTACAACTTGATTTCTCTGTTGTTTGGGCTTCAAAGGATTATAGAACATTATATTTTACTAGCTCTAGAGAAGGTTCTATGGGTAGCAGAGATAATTATAAATCAGGTCAGAAATTTACAGATATTTTTGAGGTTACACAGGATAGAAAAGGTAACTGGAGTGAACCTATACCTCTAATAGGAAATATCAATACGGATGATGACGAAGGAGCTTCAACTGTTTCAATGAAAGGAAGCGAAATGTTTTTTACTAGATGTAAAGCTGGAAAACAGGTTGATGAACCTTGTAAAATATTTTATGCAAATCGTAAAGGTAATGCATGGAGTGATCCTAGTTTGGTGTCAATTCCTGGGTTTGAAAATTATGAAGTTGGATACCCAGCTTTGTCTGTTAATGATAAAATCTTATATTTCTCTGCTGAAGCTCCTGCTGGTTACGGTGGAATGGATCTTTATATGGCAGAAAGGATTGGTAACTCGGGGTTTGATTTTGGTCGACCTGTAAATCTTGGACAGGAAGTAAATACATTAGGAGATGAAGTATTCCCATCTGTTAGAGCTGATGGTACGCTGTATTTTGCTTCTGATGGCCATCGAGGAATGGGTGGGCTTGATATTTATAAGGCTATAATGGATGATAATGGAAATATTAGCGAACTTGAAAATATGAAATATCCAATAAATTCATCTTTTGATGACTTTGGAATTATTTTTAATGGAAAAGAAGAATCTGGTTATCTTAGTTCAAACAGAAAAGGTGGTAAAGGTAGTGACGATATTTATTCTTTTAGTTTACCACCACTGGTAATAATTCTTAATGGATTGGTTAGGGATACTACTGATATAGATAATATTAAACTCATCAAAGAAGCAAAAATTACTATTATGAATGATGCTGGAGTTGCTGGAGAATTAGTATCATCAGAAACAGGAGGCTTTAACTTTAAATTAGAACAAGATCAAAATTATAAAATTAAGGCTGAAGTTAGCAAAGATTATTTTTCTAATTCTATTTCATTCTCTACATTTAATATCGACTATGATACAGTTATAAATGTTGTAATAAATCTTGCATTAATTCCA
>CAZUQY010000385.1:0-3365 GCA_964622935.1 uncultured Bacteroidales bacterium
CATATTTTTCAAAGGTAAATTATTTACCTTAGCACATCAAAATAAAATATTCCCTGTAGGAGGTGTATATGATGGTGATTATATTGAACATAATACAGAGTCTTACGATTTTATTCAAGAAAATGGTTTTAAAGATGTTACAAATGATCCATTATCAACTTTTTCAATTGATGTTGACAGAGCTTCATATGCTAATGTGCGTAGGTTTATTAATAACTCTCAAATGCCATATGCCGATGCGGTTAGGGTTGAAGAGATGATTAATTATTTTGATTATGATTATGAAAACCCGACAAGTGAACATCCATTTGCAACTCATTTGGAAATTGGTGACTGTCCATGGAATCCTGATAATAAACTGTTGATGATTGGTATTCAAGGAGAAGAAGTAGATAGTGAAGACATACCTCCATGTAATTTGGTTTTTCTAATTGATGTAAGTGGTTCGATGAATTCTGAAAATAAACTAGGCTTATTAAAAAAATCATTTAGGTTATTAGTTGATAAACTAAGACCTGAAGACAAAGTTTCAATAGTAGTTTATGCAGGTGCCGCAGGATGTGTTTTACCAATTACAAGTGGAAAGGATAAAGCAACAATTTTGGCTGCTTTGGATAAATTAACAGCAGGTGGATCAACAGCAGGTGGAGCAGGAATCAAACTTGCATATGATATTGCAGTAGAAAACTTTGTTGAAGGTGGAAATAATAGAGTAATTCTTGCAACTGACGGAGATTTTAATGTTGGAGCAAGTAGCGATGGCGAAATGGAAAGACTAATCGAGAAAAAACGTGATTTAGGTGTTTATCTTACTGTTCTTGGTTTTGGAATGGGAAATTATAAAGATTCTAAAATGGAAAAATTGTCAAATAAAGGAAATGGAAATTACGCATATATTGACAATATTATGGAATCAAATAAGATTTTTGGTCAGGAACTTTGGGGCACACTTTATACAATAGCAAAAGATGTTAAAATACAGATTGAATTTAACCCTAGTAAAGTGAAAGAATATCGTTTGATAGGTTATGAAAATAGGTTATTAAATAAAGAAGATTTTAATGATGATAAAAAAGATGCTGGTGAAATTGGAAGTGGCCATACAGTAACTGCAATTTACGAACTTGTCTTGAGTGATGGTGATGGTACTTCTAGTAGTGTTGATCCTTTAAACTATCAATCTAATAGTGTTGTTAAAAGCAATGACATTATGACTTTGAAAATTAGATATAAAAAACCAGATCAGGATTTTAGCAGATTGATAACTGAAAAAGTAACAGATAAAGATCTTAAAAAATCAGTTAATACAACAAACTTTATGTTAGCTGTCGCTGTTGCTGAATATGGAATGCTTTTAAGAGATTCGGAATTTAAGGGAAGTGCAAGTTACGATCATGTATTGTTATGGACAAAAAGAGCAAAGGGCGAAGATACTTATGGGTACGTTGCTGAACTAATTACACTTGTTGAAAAAACTAAATTATTAGCAAAATTGTAACAACTAAATTAATTATTCTAATTATAAAAAAGGTGGCTTTGCATTGCGAAGCCACCTTTTTTAATGAATTTTTTTGTAATAAAAGACCTTTCTTTTATTTTTCCGGAGTAATATTCATTTCTTTTTCATAATCTGCTAGTTTTGCTTCAAGTTCATCAATTCTTTTGTTCGATTCTTGAAGAGCAACAGTAAGTAGGGAAATATACTCGTATAGTTTAATTCCGTTGCCGCTTTCGTCAACGATAGCTGAAGGAGATTCTTCAGAAATTAACCCGAAAGTTTGTGGCATAAGTTGTTCGCCTGTCTTATTTCCAGAAGTATCAGTTATTTCACGTACTGGATTATAAGTTACAACATTTAAATCCAAAAAATTCTTGTATAATTCTTCTCTTTCGTTTGAATTAAGAGGTGTAATATTAGTTTTCCATTTTTTTGATGAAAGTGAAATAAATGAGTTTGCATATCCACGCCACCAGGCTCTGGTATCTGTTCCTAAAAATCCGTAAAAATGTGTTGAAGGAACAATTGTAGGCTCAGAGTTTGTTGATCCAACACCCAAATCATTGATAACGACAGTTTTATTTGCTCCATTATCAGGTTTAAAAGTGAATTCTCCATTTGAGTCAATTGTCAATCTTTGAATCATTGTGCCGCTTGCAGGACGTGTGTAAAATGCTAATCTGGAAGCTGTATTATTTGATGTGGCGTTTTCACGTACACCTTCAATCATACACAAGTCAGCAGCATCTGTAGCATTTTCCATGGCAGCAAAAATTATATTAGCCCCCTGAAATTCAGCTAAGGTTGTTTCCATATTCCAAAGATATAACCAAGGATTGTCTTTGTACCAAGTTATACCTGTTCCTGAGAACCCCGGATCGTTTTGGACTACAATTCTCCCATTATTAACAGTTAACTTACTCCAAGCATCACCACTACCAATACCAACGTTTCCTGTTGATTCGATATGCATTCGCTCTAAATTATTTGTTTTGAAAATAAAATTTTCTGCATCGGATGTTCCAATATAATCGGTTGCTGAGCTTGTTCCGTAATTTCCAGATAATAACCAAGCATCTTTTTCAGAACAAAACCTTAACCAGCTTGATTCTGAATTGCTCCAATAATAATAACCAGGATATACATTATTGGGAATAGTTCCTGCAGTTGCGGTATTATAAATTAACAAGCTGTTAAGCGGAGAACTAATTGTTGTGATATCAGTAGCTCCTGTAAGTGCAACTCGCGTTAATAATATACCTTTATTAGCAGATTGAACTTCAAGAATTGATGAGGCATCAGGAGTTATAGGAGTTTCTGATATTCCTACATTTTGAGTCCATAAAACATTAACGAATAATAATGCCCCTGCGGCAATTGTTAAAAATTTCCAAATTTTCATATAATATTGATTTGATTATTTAATGCAAAAATAAAAAAAATTCATATACAAAGTGCAAATTCTCATACACTTAGTATTATTTTAATAAATTTGTAGATTATAAGTTTGAAAAGATGAATCTAATAACCAAAGTAGAAGTACCAGAAGCTCCTGTTAAAATATCATATAATTCTAAGTGCTTATTTACCGGTTCATGTTTTGCCGAAAATATTGGAGATAAACTTTTAGGATTAAAATTTCCTGTACAGATAAATCCATTAGGAATAAATTATAATCCATTTTCTCTTGGGATATCAATGGAAACTATTGTAATGAATAAGAAAATTAACGACATAGAACTGTTTTTCAGTAATGGTTTATGGAGTAGTTATGATTTTCATGGTAAGTTTTCAAATAATGAAAAACAGAAGTGTGTCAAAAGCATTAATGATGCAACGGAAGAAGCATATGAGTTTTTGAAAAATG
>CAZUQY010000386.1:0-3363 GCA_964622935.1 uncultured Bacteroidales bacterium
ATTTAAAGGAGAAGTTCAGGTATAATATGAAACAGAAGGGAGCCTTGATCGCTAAAGGCAGAATTATTGGCATACAATTTAAGCAACTTTTTACTGATGGCTTGTATTTCAAACTGTCATCTCATGCAAATAAAATGGCAATGAAAATGGTAGAAGGGTTGCAAAATAAGAACTATAATTTCTTTATTGAACCAGAATCAAATCAAATTTTTCCGATTCTCTCAAAAGATATAATTGCAAAACTCGAAAAGAATTTCGGTTTTTATATCTGGACAAAATATGATGAAGAATCTTCTGTTGTTCGCCTTGTTTGCTCATGGGCTACAAGAGAAGAAGCTGTTGACGAATTTATAAAATCTATTTAATGTAAAAAATCTGTTTGTATTGTTGTCTTTGGTTTTATTGTTTATGCTTAAACTAAAGGTAAAGATTATTACTATTAACCAAATAATTCATTTCTAAGTTTTTTAGGCAATTTTCCTACTATCAAATTATAAGAATGGGTAATAAGCTCAATTATTAATTTGTCTGGAACTTGTCCATTTAGATTAATTTGATTCCAGTGTATTTTATTCATATGCCAGGCTGCTTGGATTTCATCGTATTCTTCTCTGAGTTGTATAGCCCTTTCTGGTTCGCATTTTAATACAATATTATTTCTTTTCTCTAAAGCAGATAGAGCAAACATTTTTCCAGCTACTTTAAAAACCAGAGTTTCTTCATCAAATGGGAAACACTCGGTTACAGCTTTTTTTTCAAGACAGTATTCGCGGATTTCTTCAATGTTCATATTCGTTGAAATTTTGGATAAAGATAGTGAAAAACAGTTTAACAGTTCCTTAGTTTAACAGTTCCTCAGTTCTTATTGATTATTGCATATTGTTTGTTGTTTATTGAATATTGATTTATTATTCGCATTTTTGCAAAAAAAAGAACTATGCATAAATCAGGTTTTGTAAATATTATTGGTAATCCAAATGTAGGAAAGTCAACATTGATGAATGAGCTTGTTGGAGAGAGAATTTCAATTATAACAAATAAATCACAAACAACTCGTCATAGGATTCTTGGCATAGTAAGTGGCGATGATTTTCAGATTGTTTATAGTGATACTCCCGGAATAATTAAACCACATTATAAGCTTCAGGAAAGGATGATGAATGGCGTTGTGTCATCATTTGACGATGCAGATGTGTTTTTGTATGTTACTGATGTTATAGAAACTCGCGATAAAAATTTCGAATATATTGAGAAATTGCAAAAAGCAAATGTTCCTGTTTTATGTTTAATAAATAAGATAGACCTTTCAGATCCTGCAAAACTTACGGAGCTGAAAGCTTATTGGGAAGAAAATCTTCCAAAAGCTGAGATACATATGATATCTGCTTTACATAAGCTAAATGTAGAAATTGTGTTTGACAGAATTTTCGCATTGTTACCCGAAGGCGAAGCTTGGTTTCCAAAAGATCAGTTGACAGATAAGACCGAGAGATTTATAGTATCCGAAATTGTTAGGGAAAAGATATTAAAAAACTATCAAAAAGAAGTGCCATATGCTGCTGAAGTGTTGGTCGAAGAATTTAAAGAAGAAGAAAAAATTATCAGAATAAAAGTCGTGATTATTGTTGAGCGTCCAACTCAAAAAGGTATAATAATTGGGCATAAGGGCTCATCCCTTAAGCGTGTTGCTACTCATGCACGAGAGGATATGGAGAAGTTCTTTGGAAAAAAAGTTTATGTCGAGTTCTTTGTTAAAGTAAAAAAAGACTGGAGAGATAATGACTTTAATTTACGGGATTTTGGATATGTCTAAACAAAAATAAATTATTGTAAACAATCAATATTTAATAACCAATATTCAATGCTCAAAATTCGACAGCAATTAATCAATCTTTAGAAGTATTTTGATGTTGTAACGAAAATTCATTGATTTATATGGCTTAGCATGTTATTAAGGAATTTTATTACTTTTGCAAAAATTTAAGTCATGGGAAACATCGTAGCAATTGTAGGAAGACCAAATGTTGGCAAATCGACTTTGTTTAATCGTCTGATTGAAAGACGTGAAGCCATAGTTGATGATGAAAGCGGTGTTACCAGAGATCGTATTTATGGTCACTGTGTATGGAATGGCAAGAACTTTTCTGTTGTTGATACCGGCGGGTTTGTTGAAAATTCAGATGATGTTTTTGAGAAAGAAATTGCAAAACAGGTTATTATAGCTCTTAGTGAAGCAGATGCCGTATTTTTTATGGTGGATGTTGAATCAGGTGTAACCGATTTTGATGCAAGCGTTGCCTCTATGCTTCGAAAAACCAAGAAACCTGTTTTTGTTGTTGCAAATAAGGTAGATAATAATGCTCGTATAGCGGATAGTTATGAGTTTTATAACCTTGGCTTGGGAGAGATTTATTGCATTTCAGCAATGAATGGATCGGGAACAGGAGATTTGCTTGACGATCTTACAAAAGCCTTACCGGATAATGAATATGAATCTGAAGACTCATTGCCTAGGGTAACAATAGTTGGACGTCCTAATGTTGGGAAATCTTCGCTGACTAATGTTTTGATTGGAGAGGATAGAAATATAGTTACTGAGATAGCTGGTACAACCAGAGATTCGATAAATACACGATATAATAAGTTTGGATTTGATTTTACTCTTGTAGATACGGCCGGAGTAAGACGAAAAACTAAAGTTAGCGAAGACCTTGAATTTTATTCTGTTATGAGAGCAATCAGAGCGATTGAGCATTCTGATGTTTGCTTGTTGATGATAGATGCAACTCTTGGATTTGAATCACAGGATCAGAATATTCTTAATTTGATCCGAAAGAATAAAAAAGGTGTTGTTATTCTTGTAAATAAGTGGGATTTGATTGAAAAATCAACAAATTCGGTTAAGGAGTTTACGAGAACAATAATGGAAAAAATAGCTCCTTTTAATGACATTCCAATGTTGTTTATTTCTGTATTGAATAAGCAACGAATACACAACGTTATTGAAATGGCAATGAAAGTTTATGAAAGCCGTAATCAAAGAATCGCTACAGGTTTGCTAAACGAAGTAATGCTAGAAGCCATTGAGGCATATGCACCACCTTCAATTAAAGGTAAAACGGTGAGAATAAAATATGTTACACAATTACCTACACCAACTCCGGTTTTCGCTTTCTTTGCAAATCTTCCTCAGTATATCAGAGATCCTTATAAGCGCTATCTTGAAAACAAACTTCGTGATAAGTTCGATTTTAAAGGTGTTCCAGTTACCTTGGTTTTTAGGGATAAAGGGTAGAGTCAATCTCTTTTCTAAATTAGCAAAATATAAGAGCATTTTTTGAGTTATACGTAAAGAATATTTAT
>CAZUQY010000387.1:0-3350 GCA_964622935.1 uncultured Bacteroidales bacterium
TTCTATAATAAAAATGAATATGCTTTAAAATCGATATATGCACAACTTGCAACTTCAATTTTTCTGATTCTTATTTTCATTATTGTATTTGGTGTCAGTTTATATGCATTGATTCGCCAGAAAAAACTCAGTGAAATAAAAAATGATTTTATTAACAATATGACGCATGAGTTTAAAACTCCTATAGCAACAATAAAACTTGCTGCAGCATCAATCAAAAATGAAAAGACTCAATTGAATCCAAAAGCAATGAGTAATATGCTCGACATTATATCGCAAGAAACAAATAGAATGAACCATCATGTAGAACAAGTTTTACAAATGGCTGTTCTTGATAAACAAAATCTTGAAATTAAAAAAGATAAAGATAATATTAATGAAATTGTTGCTTATTCAATAAATAACATCGAGCTAGTAGTTGCCGAAAGAGGTGGAACAATTACTTTAAACACCTGTGCAGAAGACACAATAATGAATATTGACAGGGATTTAATTACTAATGTCATAAGTAATTTACTCGACAATGCAATAAAATATTCAAAAGACTTTCCTGAAATAATAGTTACTACCTATATCAAAGGTGATAAATTTAATATTGCAATTGAAGATAAGGGTATTGGCATGTCAAAAGAAGTACAGAATAAGGTTTTTGACAGATTCTATCGTGCCCCAATGGGGAATGTCCATAATATTAAAGGCTTTGGTCTTGGGCTTAATTATGCACGTGAAATAATGATTGCACATAAAGGCCATATATCAATAAAAAGCACTCAAGGAAAAGGGAGTACTTTTACAGTAAGTTTACCACTAAAATAAATATCATGAATAAAGAAAAACTTTTACTTGTTGAAGATGACGTCAATTTTGGTTTTGTATTAAAATCATATCTAGAAATGAATGATTTTGAGGTTGAATTAATCAGCGATGGCAAAGATGCAGTCCCTGCATTTTCAAAAAAGCAGTACGACCTTTGCGTTTTAGATGTTATGTTACCAAATGTTGATGGTTTTACTATTGCCAGAGAATTCCGAAAGATAAACAAAAAAACTCCTATCATCTTTTTAACTGCAAAATCTCTTAAAGATGACGTTCTTGAAGGTTTCAAAGCCGGAGCAGATGATTACCTGACAAAACCTTTTGATTCAGATGTTTTGCTCGTAAAAATTAAAGCAATAATTAGAAGAAATTCAGGCTTAAAACCTGAAATAGCAGATAAGGTTAAAATTGGCAAATATCAATTTGACACAAAGCAAAGAACATTAACTTATAAAGACGAATCATACCGTCTTACACCACGCGAAGCTGATTTGCTAAAGGAATTGATACTCAATAAAAATACTGTTCTTGATCGTAACGAAGCTTTAAAAAAGATTTGGGGTGACGACAACTACTTTAATGCCAGAAGCATGGATGTTTACATTACTAAACTGCGTAAGTATTTTAAGGATGACGATAAAATCCAGATAAATAACATTCATGGCAGTGGTTTTATTTTAGTAATGGAAGCCGATTAATTATAGCACATCTGCATCAACAAGCCAGGGTTTTATATGTGAATTTATCAATGCGGTAAATTTATTACGAAGACCTTGACTTTGCTCTATTGAGGTCTCACTTAACGGGTCTTGTATTGGTTGAATCCTACTTTCTGTCTCAGATTGAAAAATCACATCAATTGCATTTTCAATCTGTTCTGAATTTAAACCTTCAAAATTAAGCGTACATATTTCTTTGTTAGTAATCAAACCCAAAATTTCGAAGACCCCTTTTATTGCAAACGAAGAATAAAGTGTGATACTATCTAAATCAATCAAATCTGAATGTAAAAGCAAATCACTAAAAAGCTGTCTAACACCTTCTCTTATAACAAAAGAAAGCTCAGGTAAATCAACATTAACATTTATATCATCATAAACCGGAACTTCAATTACAAAATTCACAAATTTTGCTGGTAAAAAAACAAAACCATAAGTTTTGACAAGCTTTAATGCAACCGAAAAAGACACATTAAATTTATTGCTAACCAACAAAACAATTCTATCCAAACCATAATTTAAAGTTTCAGTACTTTTTATAAACAAGCCTCTATATTCAGATATATAACATTTATTTCTATGCAAAGATATGGCAATGTTTCGCCCACTTTTATTTTTCAAATCTCCCTTAACAACAAATCCTGATGCAAATTCTGTATAAGGGATATATTTTACCTGACTTACTCCCCTAGCACCAAGAGCTTTTTGCAAACGACCTATCTTGTTTTCGTTCTGTATGTAATATGATTCACTTATATAATATTGCTGTAAAAGCGGCAATGCAGAAAAATCCCTTATTACTTGCCCTTGATATAAATACTCAGAATAAGATGAAACATGAGTTTTATTCAAACTATTTGATTTAAATATATTCTTTTGCTTTGCACAAACCTCTTCTTTATTGCTACTTTCTTTCTTTAAACATGATTTCAACTTAGTGTTTACCTCGTAGAAATTTTCAGATAAAATAATAATAAGATTATCTGTATCAAGTCCCAAATCATTTAGTTTATTCCATATTAAAGAAGCAATTATCTCCTCAGTAATATTAAGGATCTCTTGTTTTTCAAAGCTTATCTGAGCATTCAAAGCATTTGAAATTATCGATAACGAATCATAATTAACGAAGATGTACACAGGATTTTTCATAATTTAATATTTTAGATTAAACTTAATTTTACACTTAATTTCAAGAAACATTTGTTATTATCACGTAATACAACAATACAAATATACATTGACTACCAGGCGTTTATAACATATCAAGCTTAATTTAAAGATTAAAAGATTAATTAAGCACTTAATTAATTTCAATATACATTTGCTTAATTAATTTAATTTACTTAATTTTGGAGAAACATTTTGTGTGTGGAATTTTCATTTTCAAAGGAACCGGGTTTAATTCTTCTGAAGCATCTATCATCAATGATGCCGTCAGGAGTTGACATGCAGGCTTATTATTCTGCATTAGAGGGTACTTTGTACAAAACAACATACAAAGATGGACGTTTAGAAAACACTGAAATAACTGAGGATGACGCTATTGAATTTGCTCTTGAAATAAGACAATCGCGTAAGAATCCTTATTCATGGGATTTGTCTCCCGAAGTTTTTGAAAATCATCAATCCTCAAAAGAAAAGCATATACAATTCAGTATAAGCAATGAAAATGATCATCTTATTCTTAGCATGCGTTTTAATTCTATTAGTGATAATAATAATGATGTTGTAATTCTCAACTTTAGACCTGAACTCAGTTTTTTTGGTATCGAAGGTGGACGCATCAAAATGAACACTGAAAATAAAACCATGATT
>CAZUQY010000388.1:0-3327 GCA_964622935.1 uncultured Bacteroidales bacterium
ACATAACATCCAATACACAATTATTAATTTATTTTTTCAAATATTAGATTTCTTGCTCTTGAATTATTAATCTCTAGGCTATGAGTTACTCCATCTTCTTCTAAAAATGAAATAGATTGTATTAATCCAGTATTACTTGTAAATGTCAAACCTTCTGAGTGTTCAAGAATTACATCTTCGGGGAATACAGGACTTTGAATTTTCAATTCATCATTTATATATTTAATTTCATATTTGACATCAAGTTCCTTTGAATAATAAGATCCGGTTAACTTGACGTAATTAATACTTATCTCATTTTTATTTTCATTGACTTTTAATGCTAAGTAATTGTTGCCATTCTGTTTAAGAGTATGGCTATTTACCTCTCCATTTATTAAATGAAAAACAATTTCTGCTTCTGAATCTTTTACATAAAATACAGAATCAGATTTGGCATAAAGTTTTAGATCTTTATCGTAAAAATTAACGAAATACTCATCATTTTCTTTAAAAAATGTCAAAAAACATCCTTTGTCGTCAACCTGCTCATATTTACCAGCACAAAGAGTAAAAAACTCATCGTTTATTTCTTGTTCAATTAATTCACTGTTATTTGGTTCTTTCTCTTCTGCTTTACCAAAAAGGATATTATCAATATCAATAATCATTTTTCGAGATTGCGATACACCATTATTACTTAGAATAACTATTCCAATATTATCTTTAGGAAAGAACACAGTGTAAGTTCTATATCCACCCCATGCTCCATCGTGGAAATATACTTCCTTATTATTGATTTCAGTGATATTCAAGCCATAGCCATAATCTATGGTTTTATTATTATCTAATTTTCCTTTTTGAGTCATTTGGTCAAAGACATTTTCTCCACCCACGCTCTTATTGTAAAAGTTTATCATCCATTTTGACATATCTTCGGTATTACTTCGCAATGAGCTGGAACCAGGGGCATTAAGCTTATTGAAAAAAGGAAAATAATTCTGTTCTAAATAAACATAAGAATTAGCCATATCGTCTAATTTTTGGCCGCTATCATCAACAGAAAAAGTATTGTTCATTCCTAAGGGAGCAAATATGAAATCATGCATCCAGCTATTAAATGTTGTATCAGTAACTACTTCAACTATTTTAGCCAAAAGATTGTAATTGGAATTACTGTATGAAAAAGCAGTACCCGGAGCAAAATTCAAACCCTCTTGTTTTTTTAGCATTTCATAAATATCATCTAACGAAAGTGGTTCTTCAGGCTGCCATCCTTTCAACCCAAATAACATAGGCCAGTCTCTAATACCAGAACTGTGATGAACAAGTTGATATATTGTAATATCATGCATAGCCTCGGGCAAGTCAGGTAGATACTTAATGATTTTATCACTCATATCAATTTCACCTTTTTCTTCCAAAAGAGCTATTGCCATTCCAGTAAATTGTTTGCTTAAAGAGGCTATGTCAAAAATCGTATTTTCAGTTATTGGCGATGTTTTGTCTAAATCTGCTGAACCAAAATTCCCTATATATATGACAGAATCTTGCTTTGTAATTATTACCGAAAATCCGGGTTTATTCTCTTCATCTAAAGCTTCTGGTTGATTATTAAATTCTTGTTCAAAGTAAGAATCTAATTGAGTTTTTAATTCCTGTTCCTGTGGAGATTTGCACTGGATAAGACTAATAATTAAGATTAATGCTAATACAAGTGTTCCAATTTGTTTCTTTCTCATCATTTTTTGTTTTTATTAAAAAATATCTTAGTACATGACAAAAATTCTTGTCATAATCTTTGCTGACCTTGAAACTAGGTCATAGCAAAGATATACGCCAAAAATAGTAATGCATATATTTGTAATCCCTGGACTACGAATAAATTCTTATCCAGGCTTACAAACATTACGCCCATACTGGGCTTTAATAAATATTTAAATATGCTTTTCTTAGAAAAAAACATTTTTTTGTCATGTACTAATAAAAAATATCTAAAATAGTTAATGGTTTTAATCGTCTAGTAAATCTTTATTTTGAAGAACTGCACAAGGCTTGGTCATATTTCAATTCAAAGATAATAATAATCCTTTTGTTGTCGAATCATTTTTAATTGTATTTCTACTATTCATGGCTATAATATCTTCCATTTCATTAGGACATAAACTATTACTACAATCAGTCTTTGAGTTTGAATAAGCTATCAAATTATTTTCTTTTTGCCTTGAGAAGTCTGTTTGCAAGTATTCTACGTTTTCTTTAATAATTTCAACGGTGTCATAAACAATTGTATAAACAGAATCTATTTGATGAATAATTACAGTATCGCCTTTAGCAATCATTTGTTCGGTATTATTTCTATTTGAATGCTGAAGCATAAAAAACGCTGAAATAATGATAGCTATACTTGCAGCAACTTGATAAAACTTTATCCGATAATTTAATATTTGTCTGATTCTACTATCGGAATTCGTTTTCCCTATTATAGGAATATTTATTACAGGCTCAATATCATTTCCAAAATCAAGTTTTAAATCATCTACGGTTTTTCTCATGTTAGAATATTGACTCTCGGTCATCACAGATAAAACAAGTAATCTGTCTGACTCAGATAATTCAGCAAAATTGTATTGCTCAATTAATTCGTATACTCCTTCAATATTGTTATTATTCTCCATTATGAATTTTGTATTTCGTTGATAATTCTTTTGTTGCATAAAATAACCTGGACTTTATTGTTCCCTCAGGACATTCATAAATCTCAGCTATTTCTTTAACACTAAGATTAAACTTAAACCTCAAAATAATCAATGAACGTTGCTCTGGTTTAAGGGAATTTATATATGTCTGCAATTCAATTTTCACCTCTTGTTCATTATCGGTAACACTGGTTGTTGTATGCAATACATGGGTCTGATATTTCTCTTTTATTTTATTGTCCCGAAATTCGTTTTTGCACATATTTGATGCAATACGGTATATCCAAGCTTGAAATGAATTGTTATTGTCAAATTTATTTTTGTTCTGGATTATTCTTAGAAATAGGTCATGCAAAAAATCTTGAGCTTTTTCATAGTCTTTCCAAAGTGAATAGTAAAAATAATTTACCATCCGTTTTGCATAACGATTATAAAGATGGTCAAAAGCTATTGCCCCCTGACCATCTTTATCTAATCTAAATAATTCCATTAATTGCTCATCAGTTAATGATTCCATAAACAAAAAGGTTATTTAAAAACTGACTTTGCTTTATCAATCCAGTCTTGGTTATGTTTTTCTGCGATTTGAAGTCCCAAAAATTTTAATTTGTTTGCTTTATTTAAGTCACCACTTATTTTGTAATGTTCG